>JAJRXT010000144.1 GCA_024276125.1 bacterium | reverse complement strand
TAAGAATGTAATTTGTTTTCGCATACCGTCTCGATAAGCCATAATATCACTCCTTTCCATTGGAGAATATTATATCACATTGTTAATGTAAAGTAAACATATAAATACAATCTATTGGTGGGTTGTGACACAGCCTCGAAGCGAAGCGGAATGAAGAATCTGTTCGCATATGCGGGGAGATTCTGAGGCCTTCGGCCTCAGAATGACAGGCTAATAGAGCTATTCATCTTAAGTCAACAAGTTTAATAAAATCAACAAATTTTATGTCGAACTTAGATTATTATAAGGTAAGAATTCCATGGACATTATAAAAAATATAAGCGCCGTATTATTGCTTGTATCAGCCGGATTGATTTGTGCCGGTTTTTTTGTATATGTTTTTTTGCCGGATAAAATTGGCGGTAGCATCTATTGGCGTAATAAAAAGATATCATCTGTTTTAGCGGCGTTGTTTCTAATTATTTTAGGTATTCCGCTGTTTGCTTTTGCCTTAGAGCTTAGTACAAGTTACTGGTTGAGGGTAGATTATTTAAAAAAAGTTCAATATTATTTATACAGTGACAGGCGCTACATTATAAGCGGGGGTAAAAATAAAACTGATAGGATTACGGTAGATGATGATCTTTTAATACAAGTAGATAACAATACGGTACTAAGAGATGAGGACGGCTTCCGCTGCGATTTGAAATGGGCTATATACAAGGGCGAGCCGGTTGTATTTTACAGCGCTAACCCCAAAAAGCTTAAAATAAAAGCGCGCTATATAACCTGTTGCAGCTATTATTTAAGCCCGCTTTATCTGCACAAACCGGACGGCGGCGTGATAAAATTAACAGACGGTATTGAATTTCATCACCCCGAACCAGCGCCCAAAAAACCAATAGTTTTCTTTGATAAAACATATAATTTAACGTGAGTTCGGCATAAAATTAGTTTAATTTATTTGTAAAAGACAAAACCTTGGGGGATAACCCTTCTTTCAAGAAGGGTTTCCCCCAAGGTTTACTCTTTACAAATAAATTAAACAATTATGCCGAACTCACGTTAAATTAACCTTAACCAAAATATATTTTTATGACTATAAAAAAAGAATGGCTGATACCATTATGTATTAGTGCAGTATTTACTGCTTGTATGTTTATGACTATATCGGATTATGGTCTTATGGTGGATTCGCATAAGCACTTACCCCGCGGCGAGGCTTATCTGCATTATATCTTAACCGGTAAGACCAATTATAAAGAGGGTAAGCCGGCGGATGCCTGTATTTTTGTATCTCGCTCAGCGGATAGTTTTTTAGAGGATTCCGAACTCATATCATACGGTCCCACTACCGATGTATTCGGGGCGATAACCTGCACTATATTTTATAAAAAGTTGAAAATATTAAAGGCGGTTGACGCTCATCATGCCTCTGTGATTATTATTTTGGCGCTAACCGTATTTCCCTTGTATTTTTTAGTTTTAAGTATATCCAAAAGCCGGTTTATCGCCGCCTTCAGTGTTGTATTTTTGCTTTTATATCCGCGTGTTATAGCGCATGTACATAATAATATAAAAGATATACCGGTTGCCTGTTATATAATAGCCGCTCTTTATCTTGTCTGGCTGGCTGATAGCAGGAGGAAATATTTATTATTAATACCCTCAAGCCTGCTTGTCGGGCTGGCATTCGGGGTTAAAGCAACGGCTTTGGTTATATTCCCCATTTTGGGTATTTGGTTTTTGGCGAAATATTATAGACGGTTTTCAGATATTAGCTTGCAATATTGGCTTTTTCTTGTTTCGTATCCGGTTATAGCATTTTCATCCAGTCTGTTATTGCGTCCTGATTTTTGGCTAGACCCCCGTCGCGTTGCGCGTATATTTTTCGGTGCATTTTATTGGAAATTATTTGACAGAATGCAGGTAACCCACGCGGCGGCTGCGGGGCCTTTGTTTGATTTTAAGCATATAAGGCATGTAATAGGCTGTACCCCTATACCCTTGTTTATACTATTTGTTATTGGTTTTTGTATAGGTTTATCCAAAATAAAGGATGATAAAAACAGGGGATTCTTACTGTTTTACCTGATTTTATTAATACCGCTTGCGGCTACTATAAAGGGGGGTACGGTTTTATACGGCGGTATCCGGCATTTTATCCTGTTTGCGCCCGGTTTATGCTTTTTCGCCGCCTTTGGTATGCAGCAGGCGGGTGTCTTATTAAAAAAATACGGCGGTGGCTATCTTGGCAGCCAACCGGTTTTATCCCTGCTTGTTATGGCGATAACAGGCAGCTTGCTCTACAGTATTGTATCGGTGCATCCGTTTCAGGCTCTGTATCATAATATGTGGGTAAAGCAAACCATGAGCGAAGCGGAGAAAAGCTCGCCTAAAACACTGACTGATGCAGAGGACTGGCTTACTGATTATTGGATGATATCAGTAAGACAGGCGGTCAGATGGCTGAATAAAAATGCGCGCCCTAATGCTGCTTTAGCTATATATCCCAAAAACCCTTATCCCTTAATAAATAATGAAGAACTGCGGGATGATTTGGTTATTTTGTCAACAAAGTTGACCAAACAGGCTGATTATGTTATTTGTGTGTTAAGGCCGGAGTGTACGCAAGTAGACTATAAGGGAAAAATGGAATTAATGCAAAATCACAAAGCCGTAAAAACCATTTATTCTCAAGGTGATCCCATATTAATTATATACGATCTAAAAAAATGATAATGCTTGCTTTAATCTTTTGTCATTCTGAGTTTTCTTGTCATTCTGAGCAAGGAGAAGAATCTACTCGCTATTGCGGGGGGAGATTCTTCGGCCTATGGCCTCAGAATGACAGTAAAAACAACCTTGGTTCTTTACTGAACAAGGCGCTAATTTGCGGTTTTTTGCTGATACAACTTTTGTGTTTAACGCCTGCTTCTTATGCCGCACAAATTACTGTAGCACAGGATAATAGCGGAGATTTTTCTTTAATTACCCAAGCCTTAAAGGAGGCTAAGTCTGGTGATATTATTTATGTAAAACCGGGTGTATATAAAGAAAGCCTGAACATAAAAAAAGACAATATAACCATAAAGGGCGCCGGATTTAGCAGGACTAAGATAGTCTCTGATAATGCTTTTGCCGTAAAATTAAAAAAAATAAAGGGTTTTAGCCTTACTGGATTTTTTATAAAAACCAAAACCAAACAGGGACATTCGGCTGTACTAATTTCAGCATCTAAGGCTTTGATTACGCATTGTGTAATTATGTCTGAGCCGGACGGTTATGGTATGTATTGTAATAAAGGCTCGCAAATTGACATAAGCAATAACACGTTAGTCGAAAATCAGCGTAACGGGGCGATTCGTCTGGACAGCTCTTGCAAGGCGCAGATAAAAAACAATATCATAGTACATAACAGCTTCGGTATATACAATAAAGATGAGACGGGCGATATTAAAATCAGCTATAACAATGTATGGAATAACGGCCAAAATTACCGAAACGCTAAGCCCAACACTGGCAATATCTCCGCCGACCCTAAGTTTATAGATTATAAAAAGGAAAATTACCGCTTGTCTTCAACCTCGCCCTGTATTGGCGCCGGTGAAAACGGGATTAATATGGGAGCTAAAGCAAAACTAGATTTTTCTATATCTGCGCAAAAAACCGCCAGCCCTTCTACCCCAATTATAAAATCCAAACCTGATAAGCCGAAGTCTAAACCTAAACCAAAGGCTTTAGCTCCGGCCAAGCTGGAATTTAGCTATAAGCTTAGCGGAATAAATGAAGCAGGCAAGGTAAAGGGGGGCGATACATTAAATCTTCAGGTAAAAATTAAAAATCTTGGGCAGCAGAGTACGGATAAAGTTCAATTAATATTTGATTAATCAAGTTCGGATATTAAATCCTTTAATAAAAACATTGGTATTATAGCAGGTGGAAAGGAAAAAATAATTACAGAAAAATTAGCTGTAAATCCAAAAGCGCTTACTCAAGATATAAAGCTTACATTATCTGTAAATGCGCAAACAGGCGATAATCCTCCGCCTCAGTCTGTATAATTAAAATTGCAAAGCGTGCTTACTACCGGTGTGTTGGACGTTAAATGCTCAGTTATTGAAGCGGAAGTCTTAATAGACGGCATATTAAAAGGAAAATCGCCGTTAGTTATACCTGATATTACCGCCGGTGAACACCTGATTAGAGCCAATAAAAATTTATATGGGATAAGTAAAACAGTGAATATAAAAGCTGGCATAAAGCATAATTTATTCTTAGAGCTTATTGTAGAGTTTGGTTACTTAAAGATTGATTCTAAACCTCAAGCGGCAAATGTATATCTGGATGATAAAATGATCGGCAAAACTCCTATAGAAATTCCCAAACTGAGTATTGGCGGGCATTCGATAAAACTAACTAAATATTTACCTGAAAAGATATTATCCTATAGCGGCTTTATAGCCGTAAATACCGGTGAAAATAAAATTATGATCGATAATTTTGAAAAAAAGTCTCTGCCGGCTAATATGGTCTATATTCCCGCCGGTGAATTTAATATGGGGGATGATAATGCAGATAAAAACCAACAGCCGGTACATAGCGTTTATTTGGATGCCTTTTATATTGATAAATATGAAGTAACCAATGCCGAATATGATAAATTCGTTAAAGCTGCTAAACATAATAAGCCCAAATTTTCCGAAAACTTAAATTTTAGTCAGCCGGATTATCCTGTAGTAGGTATAAGCTGGTCTGATGCGGCGGACTATTGCGCTTGGGCGGGTAAGTCCCTGCCTACTGAAGCGCAATGGGAAAAAGCCGCCCGCGGGGATACGGCTAGTCTTTATCCATGGGGGAATAAATTTGTATATGGATTGTCTAATATAGCTGTTGCGGCTGATCCGTATAATTATACCGCTGCTGTAGGCAGCTACCCCAAAGGCGCAAGCGCCTACGGGGTTTTTGATATGGCCGGCAATGCGGCGGAATGGTGTGCCGATTGGTATGATAAGAACTACTACCAAACTAGTCCCCAAATAAACCCGACAGGGGCTGAGACCGGTGAATATAAGGTTGTCAGAGGCGGTTCGTGGGATAGCGCCGCTTATGATGTACGTACCACTTTTCGCTGGCGTTATTATCCTGATTTAGGGCGTAGTTATATTGGGTTCCGCTGCGTATACCGCCCGTAAGGGCTTAATTGTTGACTAAAATAGAACTGTCATTCTGAACGAAACGAAGTGTAGTGAAGAATCTGCCCCCGTATACGAGCAGATTCTTCGGCTTATCGCCTCAGAATGACAATTAAAAATAACATTTATAGGTTATACAATATGCCCGTACCAAGACTTACCCTAAAACAGTATCTTGCCTGCGACTTAAAGCGCAATCTGTGTATCAGCGCCGGCGCCGGCAGCGGCAAGACGGAAGTGCTGACCCAGCGTATGATATATATCCTGAAAAAACATCGGTTGGATATATCGCATATATTGGTACTTACCTTTACTGATAAAGCTGCCGCTTAAATGCGCGCCCGCGTCTATCAGGCTATAGGAAAGCAGATAGCGGATAATTGCCAGAATAAGCCTTACTGGATAAAACAAAAGGAAAATTTCTATCAAAACCGTATATCCACCTTCCATTCATTCTGCGGCGATATTTTGCGCCAATACCCTTTGGAAGCCGGTATTGACCCTGAATTTAATATTTTAGACCAATATGCGGCGGATGATCTGTTATATGAGACTGTAAGTGAGCAAATTGACCGGTTGGCAAAAACCGATAAGCCCAAAGAGCTTAATATCTTAAATAAACTGTGGAGTAGGAATCAGATCATCGGTTATATAATAAAACTGATTAAAGCCCGCTCGCAAGTAACAGCTTGGCTGGACAGATTTTCGCAGCTTGATTTTGCCGATTATATGACGCAAATTAATCTGTATAGGGATAATTTTTTGGGCGAGCTTCTGGCTGAGATAAAAGAAAAAGGTATATTCCAACAGGAATTAGCTGATATATATAAGTTTATAAACAGTAACGACAAAAAAACGCCTACTGAGATAAAAAAATCAAAGCAGATACTTATCCTATATCCTAAATTAATAAACATATGGCAAAAACCGGTACAGGCTCAAATTGAACTCTTAACAGAATTTAAGGGGCAGCTTGGTCTTAGAGGGCTTAAGAATCCCCAATTCAAAGAATCGCTTAAAATTATAAGAGACATAATAGATGGTGCAAAATTAGCTGATTATGAAATAGACGAAGCCTTGGAGCAGGAAGTATATAACTATCTAAAGGCGCTTGCCCACTTAACCCAAACATGTTTAATTGATTATCAGGTGCAAAAAAAAGAGGATAATAGCCTTGATTTTGAAGATTTACAGTTGTTTTGTTTGCAACTGCTTAAATCTACTGATTATCTTTATATAAAACATGAATTACAGCATCATTTCCGATACATTATGGTGGATGAGTTTCAAGATACCAATAACCTGCAATGGCAGATTATAAGGCTTTTGGCTTCAGACGATAAAGATAGGCTTACAAAAGATAAATTATTTATTGTAGGGGATGAAAAGCAGTCCATATATGCCTTTAGAGGCGCTGATGTTAGTATATTTGCTGATGCTAAAACCCAATTACATAAGATAAACCAAGCATATAAAACAGATAAATTGCCCTTTGAATTACCTGCTGAATATAAAGAAGAGTACCGCAGGCTGTCTGCTGATGAAAAAATGTCCTTACAGACAGGAGAGGTAATCCTAGAGCATAATTTTCGCTCAAGCGCGGGGGTTATGCGCTTTATAAACGCCTTTTTCGAGAAGCTTTTTTACCGCAGAAAATATCGGCCGTATGATGCCGAACCGCAAGCTCAAACCTGTAATTCCGGTCTTAACGGTACCGGCGTAGAGCTTATGCTGGTGGAAAAACATAATAATAACCAGCGGCAAGAAAATGAAGATAATGAAAAAATAGACGGTTATTTAAAAGAGGCTCACTTAATTGCTAAAAAAATAAAATATGTTTTAGGCGAAAAACCGGCTGAATATAGTCATGTAGTAGAAAAATTCGCCGCCGGCGAACCGGCTGTCGCCATATTATTATCCAGACGCAATAACATAAAAATCTATGAAGACGCTTTAAGACGCGAAAATATAGATTTTATAGTCTCCCGCGGCAGGGGATTCTATCAGCGCCAAGAGATAATAGATATCATAAACGTGCTGGAATTTATCAATCAGCCGTATAACAGCGATATTGCATTAGCCGGAGCGCTTCGTTCTCCTATTATAGGCTTATCAGATGATGCGCTTTTGACCATATGCTCTCAGTCAGGAAACAGCCTGTGGGATAAGTTTTGCTCATTATTTGATGGTTTAATATTCTGTCATTCTGAGCAAAGCGAAGAATCTGCTCCGCATATGCGAGTAGCGCCTTCGTACGACCTCAGAATGACTAACAGTCTGCTTCCTGGTTTCTTACCCGCTGATATAAAATTGCTGCCTGAGGCATATAAATCATTATCCGGTTGGATAAAGCTTAAAGATTGTTTAACCATTTCTGAGATGATTATAAAAATATTGGATGACAGCCAACTGTATACCTCATTAGCATCAGGAGGGCGCGGGGCACAGAATATTGCCAATATGGATAAATTGATTGAGCTTGCCAGAGGGTTTGATAATGATCTTTGGGGGTGGCTTGCCTTTTTAAAATCCCGCTTTAAAAATGCAGATGAGGGGGAAGCTGAATTACAGCCGGAATCGACCGGCGTTGTGCAGTTAATGACTATACATCAGGCCAAGGGGCTGGAGTTCCCCCTGGTTTTCTTACCCGATTTATCGGCATCCTGTCAATTCAGCTCTAAAGACAGCCTGGTTATGGATAATATAGACTCTTTTTTTGAAGTAGGGATTAAGGCTCCTCATCCTAATTTGGAAGCCGGAATACTAAAAAAGATAATCGGCTGGCAGCAGAATCAAAAAACATTAGCCGAATACCGGCGCCTGCTATATGTAGCCGCCACCCGGGCGGAAAATCATCTGATTTTGGTAGGCCAAACCAGCTCAAAGCCAGTTGGCAAATCCTTATCTTTTATGGACTGGATAAAGGAAATATTGGATATCGACTCATTGGCTGATCTGAAAATGCTCTATTTAGCTGACCGGCAGGAAAGTAGAATAGGCATTCCAGTTACTCTATTTGATGCGAATGAGGAAATAACCCCGCATATGCCGACGCCTGTAATTGATACTATTCTGATAGACAAACAAGTGGATAATGCGGCGGAAAATCAGGAGTTATCCGATATTATAAACAATCTGAAACCGCCGGTTATTATCCAATATCCGGTTTTTTCGCCTAGCGCTCTATTGGAATATAGAGTTTGTCCGCTACGCTATTATTACAAACATATTATGGGGATAGCCGAAGCCGAATTGGATACAGCTTGCAGTTTCAATGATACGCCGCAGGACATAGGTCATAATTTGGCGGCAATAAGGGGAAGTATTGTGCATAGTATAATCCAAGACGGTATATTTAGCGCTGATTATATAAATACCAGAATAAATAATTTATTACCCTATAAATTAAGCGCTGAAGAATATAATTTGTTTAAAGATGAGGTTAACCTACATATAAGGCATATCACCGAACATCCTAAATACCGCGCATGGCATAAATCTGAAAACAAAAATTATCGTGAGATAAATTTTAAATTAAAAATCGGGGATTTTTACCTTCAAGGGGCGATTGATCTGCTTTTTTTCGATAATAAAACAAATAACTGGCTGATTGTAGACTATAAAAGTAATAAGGTAGACAAAACAGAGGATATTGATAATATAATAAGACATTCAGGCTATGATTTTCAGCTAAAGTGCTACGCTCTTGCGGCCAGCCGGATACTATTACCGGCATCAGTATATAATGCCTGTTTGTTTTTCAGCTATTTGCCTGAGATAGTTTATTTTAATTTTAGTATTGATGAGTTAAAGCAATTTGAGATGGAATTAAATATATTGGCGGATAAAATTAAATCCGAAAAGTTTGACGAGGCAGCCCAGGATAAAAAACAATGCCAATACTGCGGGTATTATCAACTAAATCGTTGTTAGGGTTTGATGGTCTTGTGAAAAGTTTATATTTCGGGATGAGACATCCCGAAACTAAACGATAAATTACCGTAGGGTGGATTAAGGGGTCTTATATAATGGGTATACTTACATAAATTAAAGACAATAAAATTATCTATTGATTACCCCGAATCCACCACTATTGTTCACCGCTAGGCGTGGTGGAACCGCAACTATCAGATAATATAAACTTAACCTATTTTTTTTAGGCTCATTTCCAATATGGGCTTGTTCCACCCTACATTTTTAAAATTCGGTACCTTAAGTCAACAGTATTGGGGGCGACACGCCCCTTAATGAAGTACGCGTGCAAAGCGTTCCCAGCGGATACGCGTATTAAAACTGGCTATCCAGTCTGTGAATTGACTGATAATACCTGTCTCGGCAGTAACTGAATTATACGGCTTTATAGACCAATAGACAATAAAAGCTTTTCCCCGAATAAGGTCTTTTTTCAATGTTCCCAAGTAACGGCTGTCCATACTGCTCTCACGATTATCTCCCATTACAAAAAAGGAATCATCCGGTATTTTCAAAGGACCGAAATTGTCGCGCGGTGAAAACTCATCTCTTTGAATTACTGGATCATAATGATAGGCATAGCTTTCTTCCGGCAGAAGTTTTTTATTGATATATACCTTTTGATCTTTTATCTCAATAGTGTCGCCGGGTAAACCCACTACTCGTTTAATAAAATCACGTTTTTTATCCTTGGGATACTTAAAAACTATTATATCTCCCCGCTCTGGCTCGCTAAACCAGTAAATAAATTTACTTACCAGAATATGATCGCCTATTTGCAAAGTGGGAAGCATTGATCCGGAGGGTATTTTAAAGGCCTGCACCACAAATGTTCTTATAACTAACGCCAAAACAAAAGCAATTATAAAGGCTTCTACATATTCTCTAATAACAGATTTTTTATTACTCTTCTTGTCCATCTAATCTCCAAAAAAAATTATTCTTATACTAATTTACCGATATTTCTGCTTAAAACAAAGCGAACTTAATTTAACACAAAATAGCTATATATACAAGGCGGTTTTGTCATTTTGGAGCGGAGCGAAAAATTTTCATCCTACGTTGATAGACCCATAACTCATGCTCAGGGTATGTTTTCGGGGTGAGACATTGTATGTTTCGGGGTGTCTCACCCCGAAACACCTAGCGGTGAGCAATTAGTTTCGGGGTGAGACACCCCGAAACATAAGACAGTTTTTGAGCCAGCGCCAGATTTGAGAATCTGACGCCACTTTTAAAAATCGCCCGTAGGGCGCTAAGTTCATAGTATAAGGAAGTCCCATTTTTTCGTAGTTGCCGGCCTTCAGGCCGGCTATCGCTTGGTCAGCCTTAAGGTTCTGTTTGTATGTCTGACAGGCCGACCTGAAGGTCGGCAACTACAGGGTAATAGTCCTGCACCGTAAGGTGCGCTATGTTGTAAAAAAGGGGGCAGCGACCAACGGTAGCGTAGGGGGAATTCCCCTGAATTGGTCGGAGCGCATCGCCTCTAATCCATCTTAAGTACGGCCATAAAGGCTTCCTGCGGGATTTCCACATTGCCTAACTGCTTCATTCGGCGCTTACCCTGTTTTTGCTTTTCCAGCAGCTTGCGCTTACGCGTGATATCGCCGCCGTAGCATTTGGCTATAACATCCTTGCGCAGGGCGCGTACTGTTTCGCGGGCGATTACTTTATTGCCTATAGCACACTGTATAATTACCACAAATAACTGTCTGGGGATAATTTCCTTTAGGCGTTCGGCCAATTTTCTGCCATGATAATAGGCTTTATCTTTGTGTACGATAGTAGATAGAGCGTCCACTGCCTGAGTGTTTACCAGCATATCCAGCTTAACTAAATTGGCGGCGCTAAAACCGGCCAGCTCATAATCAAAAGAAGCATACCCGCGCGATACTGATTTTAGGCGGTCATAAAAATCAGTAATAATTTCATTCATCGGCAGGCGGTAGCTTACCATTACTGTTTTATCATCAAGGTACTCAAATGATTTCTGCTCTCCGCGCTTATCTTGTAATAAAGCCAATATACCGCCGATAAATTCAGCGGGAGAGATGATCGTAGCCTCCACTATAGGCTCTTCTATCTTTAATATTTCCTGCGGCGGCGGCAGATGAGTCGGGTTATCCAATTGTTTACATTCGCCGTTTTTGGTGGTGACTTTGTATATAACAGTAGGCGCTGTGATAATTAAGGATAAACCAAATTCACGCTCCAAGCGCTCTTGAATAATCTCCATATGCAGCAGCCCCAAAAAACCGCACCTGAATCCAAATCCGAGGGCATGCGAGTTTTCAGGCTCATAACTAAATGACGTGTCATTTAAGGATAATTTTTCCAGTGCATTGCGCAGTGGTTCATACTGCGTAAAATCAGTGGGATACAATCCGGCAAAAACCATGGGTTTTATCTTTTTAAAACCGGTTAAAGGAATATCCGCCGGATTTGCGTCTCCCGTTACCGTATCGCCGATTTGCACGTCATGGATGTTTTTAATACTAGCGGTAAAATAACCCACATCGCCGGCGGACAACTCATCTATCTGTATCATTTTAGGGGCGAAAATCCCCACACGCAGCGCTTCATATGAGCGATTACCCGACATAAGCCTGATTTTCATACCGGGACGTATGGCGCCGTCCATTAACCTGATATATACCACCACGCCTTGATATGCGTCAAAAAATGAATCAAATATCAGCGCTTTAAGCGGTTTATCAGGATCGCCGGTAGGCGGCGGAACATATTTTATTACAGCTTCCAGAACATCTTGTGTGCCTATATTCTGCTTAGCGGAAGTAAGTATTACCTCATCGGTATCTAAGCCGAAGACATCTTCTAATTGTTTAGAAACCCGCTCCGGTTCGGCGCTGGGTAAGTCGATTTTATTTATAATCGGAATAATGGCCAATTCACTCATCAGCGCAAGGTAGAAATTGGCCATAGTCTGCGCTTCCACGCCTTGAGCCGCGTCAACGACCAAAAGCGCACCCTCGCAGGCGGCAAGCGATCGCGATACCTCATAGGTAAAATCCACATGCCCCGGGGTATCAATAAGATTAAGCTCATATATATGCCCGTCTTTGGCTTTATACTTAAGCTTTACCGCATGCGCCTTTATGGTTATACCGCGCTCGCGCTCTAAGTCCATATCATCTAACACCTGAGCCAACATATCTTTTTGGGTGATAGTTCCGGTATACTCCAGCAGCCGGTCAGCCAGCGTAGACTTACCATGATCAATATGAGCGATTATTGAAAAATTACGAATATATTTTGTACGCACTATATAATTTTTACTCCATTATGTTTTATTTCCCAAACCAAAGGATTCTCATCGCGAAACGTCTCGGGACGAAAGACTATGGCTTCAATCCACAAATCAATATCCCGACGCACTCTGGCCAGCATATCCCAATCCTAAGTTGCTAGCTATGGTGAAGTTATCCATTTTTGTCATTCTGAGGCCGAAGGCCGAAGAATCTATCCCCGCAACAGCGAGCAGATTCTTCACTCCGCTTCGCTCCGTTCAGAATGACAGCCATGTAAAACCAAATATTTCTAAAAACAAACCTATAGGCAGCACCTTGACTTATACACTATATTTAAGATTTGATCTTTTGTGCTTTGTATAGGAAATTTCATTTTTTATTTTGTAGCCGCGGGTTTTTAAACCCGCCCTTTATGGCCGACCTAAAGGTCGGCGGCTACACAAGGTAATCCGCACCAGTGAAAATTTTTCTGTTTTCATAAATTTGTTTTTTTAATGTTTAGGAACCAAACAGTCCCGCCAGTTTGATTCCGTAATGCTGTAGAATCGGAAGAAGCTTTTGTTTTATCTGTGTTAGTTGGGAGTTCATCGCGCATCATCGGACAAGCTTACTTTATCAGATTTATCTCTTAATATCCGATTTTTATATTGTTGCTCCATTTTTCGGTAGTGAGCTACAAACTGTTTGGGATCATGATGGTAATGTGCTGAAATTTGATGACGTATTTTCCTGATTCGTTCAATTGCCGCATCTTTCATTTTATAATTCCTCCCAAGTTAATAGTTCAACGGGCGTAATCAAAGTGGGAACAAATAGACCCAATATTGTGTTTATTCGCCTAATATGATCAAATTTATTTGCGTTAGCCAAATGCTGGCAATTCCAGGTCAGCAAAAAATCACAACGGTGAAAAGAAGCCATTGCTAAATGGAAAGCATCTCCAACAGGGTCTTTTGGCATTACTCGTCTACTAATATAAGCTTCAACAATATCATCAATAGCCTTTTGGGCTGAAAGAATAGGGATATCTGATACCAACGATAATGCAGCATTTTTTGTTGGATACTTACCATTGTTGAGTTCTTCAATTACAGCTAAACTGGTAACCAATTCATAGTGATATCGCTGTTTATCCCACCATTCTCGAGTCCATAGGCGTCGGGCGGCCATCTCTGGTTCCTCCCTGATTTCATAATAAAAACTTGGTATTGTTGTCTCGAGATAAACTTGTTTTTTCATATTTATGCTGCTTGGTGTTAGTGTGCTTTATGGGATTTTTTTGGACAAAGATTACATAAACATAAAACTTGAGTTATAAAAATCAACCAATCTCTACTAAAACCGGTTCTTTGACTATCTTGTGTCCTTTTAAATTCCGCCTGCTTAGTTCTTTATTAGCTTCCAATATCAGTATCAGGGCTTCTTTCAGGTTTGCCCTGACTTCAGCTAATGTTTTACCTTGAGTATTAACCCCGCTTAGCTCCTCTATATATCCAATATACCAATCCCCCTGCTTTTCATAGATTGCGGTAAATTCGCTCTTCATCAGCCGGCTCCTTAAGAAAAAAGTGTGTTTTGCTCTTGTAGGTATTGTTTTATTCTTTTTTCAGCCAAGTTACAGTATGCTTTGTCAATTTCATAAGCAACGTAGTTTCTGTTGGTTTTTAATGCAGCAATACAGGCGCTGCCCGAACCTGCAAACGGGTCTAAAATCACATCATTTTCAAAGGTATAAAGCTGTATTAAACGATAGGGCAGTTCCACCGGAAAAGGGGCAGGGTGTCCCACTTTATTTGCTCTTTGAGCCGGAAATGTCCATATACTTTTGGTATACTCCAAAAATTCTTCTTTTATAATAGTGCTTTTTCTCTTTTGCGGATTTTTACGCGTAAAACTTTGCTTACAAAAGACCAAAATGTATTCATGTATATCGCGTAATACCTGATTATTGGCTTTAAGCCAGGTTCCCCACGCTGTAGAAGGACTGGCGCTTGCGGCTTTATTCCATAACAGCTCCCCTCGCATCAAAAACCGATATCGTGCATATCGTTAATTATAAAACTATGTAAGGGAATATAAGGCTTTCTGCCCAAATTCGCCACATTAATGCAGGCTCTGCCTCCCGGAACCAGTACGCGATGTGTTTCTTTAAAGACT
>JAJRXT010000143.1 GCA_024276125.1 bacterium | reverse complement strand
TAAGGTTAACAATAAAAGCACGTTGGCTGTTGATTTTTGATTAACCGCTAACGCAAATACGATTTTTAAAGAATTTTTGACTTTTTTTCAAAGAACGAACCCCTGATTCGCTAAATCACGGCTGGTCGCGACACAGCCTCTTCACTCCTTGGGCTTCAAAATGGATTATCATGGGATAGGTGTAAACAGGTTTGCCGTGAGCAGTATAATTGGCTCCCATTAAAAACACATCTTGATTCGGATTCAGACAGGCTAATAATGCCCCCATGCTCATACTTTTTGTCCCGCCAGTAATATCCACCAATGTCTTTGAACGTTTAGGCTGGTAATCATCATCTAAAGAGATAAAAATATTTTTAGTAATCTCAAATGCCTTTTCCGCTACATAGGTATCTATTGTGTCTTCTCCCAAAGGAATACAATGCTCCCTATCAGCAATAATATCACAATCCCGTTTCATTTCTTCCTGAACATATTGTTTAAGCAAGTAAACAGAATCAAATGAGCCAACACCATCCTTATGTTTGGTTCTAGTGGCTATCAAATAAACCTTTCGCAAAGACGGGAATATCTCAATGGTTTTGATTGTCTGCCCAATTCCTATTGATTTTTCAGATATATTCAATGCTTTATAGTCGCCATGCTTTAAAAATTCCTTAAATTTTTCGATATCCATATCATCAGGACAGCGGTATCCTGAAAATGTAGCTACCAATATCTCCGGCCTTCTTTCCTGACGCTCCGGATCAATCAGCGGATTTATCCGTACCGGAGGAACCACAGACTTTTGTTTTTTTCCTGATAACTTATTAGCTATGGCATTAGTAACAACGCACGTTCCTATATTTACTATTATTTCCTCTATCTCTAACATAATATCTCCAATTGTAGTAACTTGAAAAAGTTTAAACTTCTATGTTTCGAGGGTGTCTCACCCCAATTCATTTACATCCAGCCTCCCGTAGCCGTAGCCGGAGTTGGTTTTACCGCCGATACCCCAATTGGATAAAGCTTGCTTTAGAAGCTGCATTGCCAATGTTGTCCATTCTTCACCGCCTATTGATTTACAGGATAAGTATACCCTGAAATCTCCCCGTACCGATAAAAAAGTTACCGGATTAGGCTCGTCATGATCAGTAGGCGCTGCATCGGGTTTACCGGCATAGTAATCCTGATGATGAGTGGTGATTACATCATGTAAGATAGCATCTTTTAATGAGTTAGGGTCGATCCAGGCATCATAAAAACTTATATGTCCCGAACCCTCATCATCTTTATCCCCGCCGGTATCGCCAAACAATACCCTATGATATTTCCCCTGATAATCCTTGCTGCACTTAAATTCATTATCCTCAGCTCCCCACACCTGGTGGCAATAGTGCGAGGCTAAACCCTTTAGCGCAGAACCCGGAATAATCGGCACGCCGTAGGTATGATGCAGAGCCAGTCCGGTTTCTAAGACACTCTCCCCGCTTAAACCGACAATCAAACGCCCCGTTACACTAAAAATAGCTTTTTTTATAACCTTATCTTTGAATGCAGCTTCAATAGTTTGCGTCCAACGCTTATAGGCCTGTTTGTATAGGAAGGACAAATTGTATGACCGGCAAGCTTTTATCACCGAATCAAAAAGATCCTTTCGAGCTTCCTGATATTTTTTCTTGGCCTCATCATATTTTTTCTTGGCCTCATCATATTTTTTCTTGGCCTCATCATATTTTTTCTTGGCCTTCTCGTCTATCTCTTTATCCGCTACTGGAAATTGAATATAACGGGATAAAAGCAGCCCCGGATGAGTGCCTTTTTGCTTATCTTTATCTAACAGTACGCTGCGGCAGGCTTGTCCGCTCATTAGGTATCCTCCTTTAACATAGCATCGGCATAAAGCTGAAGCCAGGCAGCCGAGGCAATCACCCTGCGGGTCAAATTCTGGTAGGCGGATAATGGCGCCTTGCGGGCCTCTTCTTCCAACTCATCCTGCCCCATATCTACAACAGATGCTAAGTCAGCCAGATATCCCTCTGTCTTATCTTCCTGATTTCCTTTAGGCGCCTTGGTCTTGGCAAATGCTACCGCCTGCGCTAAACCGCAATTATGCACTAAGGCGGGGAATTTCTTGCAAAATGACAGATACTCATCATTTTTGTCATTTGCTTTAGGTCTGACATAGATACGTTCATGCGCCCTTTGCGCCAGTTTCTGATTAATTGTGTTCATCAGCTTACCCCTCCGTCTGTAAAGATACAACGCGCCAGTCCCTTGCCAATGGTAGCCTTACCCCCGATTTGCAGCTCATGCTCTTTGCTGCAAAATTCATCCATTAAACGCTTAGGGGTTATATTCTTATCGTTAGAGTAAACCTTATCACACCAAACCAGACCGGAAAGTATGGTCTCAGCAGGCAGGGATTCCTCATACCATAAAGCGCCCTTTTTTACTGTTTTCCTCTCAGGCTCAATACGTATCCGCGTATTTACCTCAGTACCGGTCTCACATAAAAAATCAAAGGTATTATCCGGGATAACGGCAAACCGTTTTTTAAACTCATTTTGCCAGCTAGTATCATCTGGAAAACACCATTCAGCAATTTTTCCAGCCCAGAGATTAGTATTAGAATTAGGTTGGACGTAGAGTTTTAAATCCTCAAGATATACATTTACCTTATCATGCAAAACGGAACTATTGCTATTATCATTAGGAATAAGAACTTTATTTCCTTGCACGTTTAAGGAGCTTAGTTTTTTATGCAAGTCAGCCAAATTCAAATCCCGCAATAGCCTCCATAACACCATAGGCGAGCTAACCCAGGCAAAGGTACCGTAAAAGCTGCGTACAGGCAGGCAAATAAGACGGGCATCAGTAAACACCAATGAGCCGGAATTCATAGAGCCGGCATTTTGCCCCTCATCATCGGACAAGCCGAAGGCCGCTTTCTTTATATCACAATTTTTTCTGTCTTCTTCAGCAGCATCATGGTAATCAGCCAGAACGCCTTTAACCGATGAGCCGGGTACCAGCGGCCAATTAGTAACCTTCTCCCGCATTATTGGAAGATCAATAAATCCAACGCCACGCCCCGAACCTACATGCAGGGGCGATAAGGCATGTAAAAAATACGCTTTTGTATATTTAGGCATGTGCTATAATCCTTTCTGGTAATATTGTGTACATTTATCCTTCATCCTTCATCCTTCATCCTTCATCTTTCATCTTTCATCCTACCAAACTCCCCACAAAGCTAAACCAAATCCATCCCGCCGATCCTGTTCGTCTTGCTCATAATCAGACACGGATTTTAACCAAAAATCCGGCAATATATCAGTATCACCTTCTGCTTCAAAAAAGTAAACACTACCTGCGGGAACCATACGGCGGATAGGTTTAGGCCCCTCTTTGCCTTTTTCCAGACTCCAGCCGGAAAGCGGCCTCCAGCGGTCTACGCATGCGCTTTTAAGTGTTAAGCTGATTTTTCCTTCCAGCTCCGGCGGAGCGCCTTTAAGATTAATATCAAGCCAGCCCGGTTTCCAACCGTCCCTAAATAAAGCCGGAGTCGCTAATACCAGTCTCACCTTTTGCGGCTTATCCTGCAAAGCATCTTTAACCCTTTGCGGACAATCCCATAATCCGTTTTGCTCTTTTGTTTGCCAATGTAAAAGCCTTCGCTCGCCACCGAAAGGATGCAGGGCGTCCAAGGTCTTAATTACTTGCGTAAAGGGGCTGTCATCCGGCAAGTCTACCCTTGCTGAAAGCCTTATTAAATGTTGCTGCCTATTATTATCCCGCAAGGTAAAATCCAGTCCTGAGGTTATAAAAAGCATGCCCTCTTCAGACGCCCCGTATCCGGACTCAATTTTTACATGCGTGCGCTGCTCTTTTTCCAGGGCATAAATAAAACCATTAATAATATCAGTTTCCTTTGGTACAACGCCAAAGCTATCTCCTGATGTGTTTATAAGCCAGTCGCAGATATTATCTACAGACCAAAAATTCGGTATACTGCTTGCTGGTTTTATATCTTTAATTACATTTACCGGAGAAAGACCAGCCTGAAGATCGGTACCCTCACTGCCCTTTAAATCCATCGGGCGCAGAGTCATTATCCGGCGGTTGTCCTCATCCTCATAAATCACCAAATCCTTGGGAGCCGGAAAATAAAGAGTATTATCTATATGAGGCAGCGGACCTGATATACTGATATCGCATAGTTTTGTTATTGTTTCTTGGTCTTTAAAATTAACCCCGGCGCTTTTGCCAAGCAGGGTTCTTAATGAACCGGCCAGAACGGAAGGGTAAGGCCAGTCCAAACAACGCATCCGGCGTCCCTGACTTGCGCCAGACGGTCTTCCGTCACGGGCAATCAAGGGATCACGCGGAGTAAGTAATAAGTCTGCTGTCATGCTTAAACCTCCTGTTCGGTTTGTTTTACTTTGGCAATGTGCCGAGTAAGGATTATTTCGTTGGCCAATTTCTTTACATCATCGGCACATTTTATATCTTGAAGTAAATCCTTTATCTTTTTTATGCCTTTTGATTTATCTGTAGAATCCTCCTTACGGCGTAATACTAAAGCGGCATGCGCTTTTATAGCCGAAGCAAGCGCATCTTTCTGTGCCTTGGTATCCTTAGGCCAATCCTTATAAATATGTGATATGTCTCTTAAATCAAATGCGGCCTTATCGGAAATTTTATTGTCTGTATGAAGCTGTACCCATTTTTCTAATTGCTCATGCGGATTATCCTTCCATGACTTTTTAAATGATATCGGCGCCCCGGCGCGGGTGTGTAAGTGAATCGCCAGAGCGTTGCGATCAGGGTCCTTTGCATTTTTTTCCGCCTCACGCCCCCAAGCTAACAAATCCTCCAAGGGTTCCATAAAGTGACCTATGGCCAGTCCCACTGAAAGTGTGGGGGATTTTTTATTATCATCTTCCCAATTATGTAACAGTTCCGCAAATTTTTTACGAAGCTCCTCAGCACAATCAACACATGTATCCAGCGGTAAAAACGCCAGCACATCATCACCGCCGGAGTATACCAGGGCGCCGTTATTATTCTCCACAATAGACTTGGCGCTTCCGGCAAAGCGTGAAAGCTGCCTGGAAAATTCACGATGTTTTTCTGCTGAGTTTATATTGGAGATAACGCTGCCCATATGGTCGCCGTCTGCTGCCAGTATTGCCAGATAAGGATTGGGCTCCCCAAAGGTTTTTTCCAGCCTTTTTACAACTTCAGATAATTGTTTAAATATGGAGCTAAACTCTGAACTCATCTCATTTTCCCAGGCCTCTTTTTCTAATTCTTTGTGCCGGTTACGATAAAGCACGGTCCCTTCATATGGAAAATGCCTGTAATGCGGGGCTTTGTCTTTAGGAATCGGAATAAGCAACCCTTTTACTTTTAACTTCTCACATAATGCTAAAAGCTCCTTAAAATCACTATTGTCCGCCGGTATCCCCCGTAACCAAGGGTTAGCCGCAATGCGTGATACCGATGGATAACCTTTAAGTCCTCCGCCTAGCCGCTTGGTCAAACCGACAATATCCAATTGTTCTCCCCGAGACAGGCGCAGCCTGCGGTATAATTTGCGTGTGTCAGGAGAAAGTTTTCCAAGCTCTTCTAATGCAAGGGAAATGTTTGCCGGATCATCAAAAACCGTCTCCCGCATTCCATCCAGGGATGACTTGGGCACGCCCGGATATCCCTTGGGTTGAATAAAGCTGCGGCAGGCTTTGCGCCCGTTTAAAAGGCGCATCAAATCCCTGCGGGTGTTCTTATAAGTTTTATCGCCGGCCAGCGGCATCCAGACTGTATAAAATTCCAAAACATCCTTAAGCTGCTCATCACAACGTTCGGCTACTATATAGCCCTTGGCTTGCTCTTTGGCATATTTTGCACAACTATCCCAGCGCTCTTTCGCTGCGTTATAAGCCGCTTTTCTTACTTTCTTTGGCTCAACTCCCTCCGGCAGTTCGGCTAAAATGATATTGGCTATGTTAATATCCCTTTCCGGCTGCAAATTTTTATTCGGGTTATCCGGTGCAGGAAAAATTAAAATTCCACCTGCTGTATATACGGCCAGAGCGGCGGCTTTGCTTATTTCAGATAACAGATGCGAACCATACCAAAGGTCGCGGGTGCGCCGGGCGGCGGCAATAAAGTCCTGTACAGGACCCAAGGCTATGCTGATAAGGCGGCGGCTCATAGTTTCACCTCCGTAAAACCATTTTCTACAGCATAAGAAAGAAATGCCTTTATAGCCGAACCTCCACTATTGGGATCACTTAGTGGAGAATCTTTATATTTGGTTAGTTTTTTATTTCTAATCATTTTTTTAGTAACCTTTAATTCTGATTTAAGGTCTGACCCATTTTCTGATGGTTTAAGTAAAGCCTCTTCAAGCGGTTTTACCGTTAATCTAATAATCATGGCTGTATATTCTTTATTTTCAGTAAAATAAACTGGGCGCAGTATTAAAGGACTGGCCATCCTGCTATGCTTTTCATCATATTGCAGAGTTGGTTTTATATTTTCTTGTTTGTTAGAAATATATTCGTCTTTTAATTCAAAAATAATTGGTAAACCAAATTCGGCACGGGGGAAATAAGGAGTGGGGATATTTTTATTTCTGCTTTTACTTTGCTTTGCCAAAGAGGCTCCTAATTCGTCTTCTATTAGCTTTCGTACTGATTCTGCCTCAGGCCAAAGTGAGCTTCCGCAATCAGTATCGCTGCGGCCACAGGCTCCACCTTGACGAAAGTCTTTCATTACTGTTATAGATTTTCTCCAGGCAGTCATTGCATTATTCGGGGACTTAAAAAGATAAAATTTGGGGAGAGTCGGCCATTCTTGGGAAGATGCGGCCAACTTAAACTCATACTTTTTAGCCTTATCCTCTAACCACTTCTTAAATCCATTAACCGATGGTGGATGAAGGTCTTTCTCATCAGCGGGAGGTTTGGTGCAATACAAGGCTCCACAGCCTCTTCTGGTTCTGGCGCCTATTCCGCCGAAATTCACCCAAGCCCATATAGCAGCTTTAATATCATTGCTAATATCATTTATTTCCAGCGGAAGTTTCTTATCTTCCGGCAGCCGTTCATTTTCCGCACCACACCAGGAAACAGTAAGGGTAAATTCTATCTCTTCCCTGTAAATATATTTTCGGATGTTATTATTTTTTTCTTCATTGCTTGATCTTAATGGTCTTAATGGAAATAATACATATGCCTCAGGACCGGACGAGTCAAAACCAAACAAATTTTTATCTGTTTTTGATTTAACGTTTGCTATCATGCGATCTTTTATCTTATCAATGTCTTTTACGCTAACCTTAATTGAAACCGGACTGGGATTGTCCGTTGAACCCCAAATCTCCTTTTCACGATCGTAAAGCTCCTTTGGGCTGTTATATTTTGCTCCTCTGGTCGCCCGCCACCAGAAACGGAGATGCCCCCTTATAGAGCTTGGGCGTATGGGAGTTACATCATCGTTAATTCCAGCCTCTGCTCCGCCGCCAAAAAGCGGCGTAATAACCATTAATTCGTAATCATTTTTTACAATACCCGCTGATAATTTATCAACTGAGAAAACAGGCGCCTTTGGACATCTTTTTTTTACAACCCTATTCATTATATAGCCTCCATTTTGTACGAGCTTAAAGAATCATTCCCATAAAAATAATGTTAGCATAACTATCAACCTATATGCAACATATATTGTAAAACCACTCCAATAGCATGAAGAGATTTAGTTGCTATGAGATAAAAAGGAAGGGGCGAAATAACAAGAGCCACCCTGCTTTTTTAGGACAATATATGGATCATCGCAATTCAACGGTGACAGATTCCATGGCAAGATTGACGACACAACCACAATATTTATTTCAACCAGCATATCAAGTAATAGCAACAGATTTGTATTAGCCAGCCCCAGCCAGTTGGATATGACAAACCAGCCACCTTGCCCGCTAGTTAATATCCGGTAGATTTGCGCCAAGTATGATAACAATATCAGCAACATAGCGGCATAGTCTAAACTTTTAATAGCATTCCCATTTAGCATTTCCATAACCTGTTTTATTTTAGTTGGTCAACTCTAATTATTCATTTAATATCAGCTAATTAGCTTGATTTGCGTTCATTTAAGAGGTAAGGTGTGAGGCGATGATAATTGTTGTTAATCAATCACTTACTTCAAGGAGACGGTCATGTCAGAACAAGATACCATTACCCTAAAAGAGGCTATCGAGGCATATCTGGAAAACTTGGTCGCCAGCGGCGCCAAGTCCAGTACCATTAATGTTTATAAAAAATCCATGGAGTTAGCCATTACCCACTTCGGACAGAGTGCAAGCTGGATGCGATACTTCTACCGCAGGTTGGTAAATTTTACAAAAGCGAGCTGGTAAATAAATTGACAAGCGGTCGCCCAAAAGCTAAACCCACGGTAAAGCAAAACAAACGCGTATTCAGGCAATGTATGGAATATGCAAAATTACAGGGATGGATTACACACCTTTCTACATTTAAAAATTTTGAACATACTTGATATGTCTCGTTGTAGGAATAAGCAGTTGCGACACAGCTTCGAAGCGAAGAATCTAATGTTTTAAAATATGATACAAGACCATTCGCTTCGCTCAGGGTGACATTTAGGTAGTTTTTACGAGGCCATCTTCTTTGTTTTACAATAAATTTATATGGTATATAATACCAATTAAGGGGGGCTCATCTTGCGCAAAAAAGTTGCGCTTATAATTAAAGATAAAGTATGCCTTGAAAACGGGGACATAACTTACTTTAAAAGATTGGATTCCTGCCTTCGCAGGAATGACAGATTAAGGGGTCTTGTACTAAGCTGCAACCAAATAAATATTTAATCAATTTGAGTCATACAAAACAACGAAAAGATAAAGATAACTATCTCAATAAAGTAAGAATCCATTTTTCCCCTCCTGATATTTTATGTTTCGGAATGGAACATCCCGAAACATAAATATATAAACATGGCAACTTCGTTACTCGGGGCGATTTTACTGTCTTTTACTTACTCATGTTACTTTAAATGTAGGATGGGGCAAGCCCGTATCATGAAAAATCCCACAATGTCTGTTAGGTGTATACGTTATCTTGTAGTTGCGGACCCACCACGCCTGCTCATGAGGGGGCGTGGTGGATTCGGGGTAATCTTTTAATAAGTTATTGTCCTTCTCACTTATATAAAGATACCTGTTATATAATACACCTTAATCCACCCTAGTTTTTTTGCGTAACATCAGTTACTTAATCGGCTTGGTTGTTTTGCCGTTTTTGTGTTTTACAGTCTTTGAATTATTCTCCTTTTCAGGCAATATTTGCTTTACCATCCATATGACCGGTGTAAGCATACCTCTTACCGTTGTTCTTAAGGAGTTCTTTCCTCTTATATAGTCGGCTGCTGGCGGACTATATTTATAATATGCAGAAACCATCTTGCGCCCTATCGCATTAGGCAGTAGATAAAGATCACGGAAGCGGCATAATATACGCACCTCTTTAGCCAAAGGCGTACCATATGCGGCTGTAGCAATAAAACAACTGGCGCTGTTACCGCCGCCTCCATCGTCATCATCACTTGAGCTGGAACCGCTGTCAGAGCCGCCGCCGGAAGAGCTGCTATACTCGCCTACCACAAATTCGGAGAAACTGTTGGTTTCACCGCATATTTCATTGCCTATATCATCCACCAATGTGGTTATATCCACCCAGGCGGCATTCTCCCAATGAAACAACGCCAAATTTTGCTCTTGGGTTGTAGTAAGGCCGGTATCATCATAATATATACAAACATCAATCATTCCGCTGTATAACGCCGATGTTGTTATTTCATAATAATTACCCGCAACCGTAAAACCGCTGGGCGCCGTACCATTTGAAGTTATAGTAACACTGGTATAACCGGCGCTTACCACCTGACTGAAAGTAAGCGAGGCCTCAAGTACAGTGCCTATCGAAGTAAAATCCAGCGCCACCTGCGCGCCGGTTGAGGTAAGCACGGTATCCTCATCGCATAAATCGCCGATGTTGTCCAAATCTACGTCCGTTTGCTCTAAGTTTGCCACCAGCGGACAGTTATCATTTACATCCAAAATGGTATCATTATCATCATCAGTATCTATGCAGTCATCAAGACCGTCGCCGTCCGTATCGGGCATACCCTCGTCTATCTGACCGTTACAGTCGTTATCCTTAGTATCGCAGATTTCAGCCGCGCCCGGATTTACAGCGGCATCCGTATCATCGCAATCCGTATTATCAGATACATAGCCGCTCGGTACAACACAAGATTGCAGGCTTACCAGCAGATTACCGTAACCGTCTGAATCCGCATCCTCATAATAATTCTGAGTCTGAAAACCCTCGTCTATCTGACCATCGCAATTATTATCTTTTGCGTCACATATTTCAGCCGCAGCCGGATTTATAGCGGTATCAGTATCATCACAGTCAGTATTATTGGAGACATAACCCGCTGGAGCAGAGGAACAGTTCTGCGTATAAACAAAGGAATCGCCATAAGTATCGCTATCTGCATCACGATAATAAAAGGGACACCCGCTGCCTTTTAGGCCGACGATAAATTCGGAAAAACCGGCAGTCTGCCCGCAGACCTGATTATTCTGCGTATCCAAGCTCTGCGTTATATCCGCCCAAGCGCCGGTATCCCAATGAAATAACGCTATATCCTGCTCTTGGGATGAGTTCATACCGGTATCGTCATAGCTAAGGCATACGTCAACCATTCCGCTGTATACAGCCGATGTCTTTATATCATGATAATCACCCTTGGGTATAAATCCTTGCGGAGTAGTACCGGAACCCGACACATTAACAGCAGTATAACCGCCGCTTAACACCTGATTAAAGGTAAGTACGGCAGCCTGATTTGAAGCTATGCTCCTAAAATCCAGCACAACTTGCGCGCCGGTTGTGGTAAGCATAGTATCCTCATCGCATACATCGCCTGTTTGATCCAAATCCACGTCAGATTGACTCGGATTAACTGTAAGCGGGCAATTATCATTTACATCCAAAATGGTATCATTATCATCATCTGTATCTATACAATCGTCAAGACCGTCGCCGTCCGTATCCGGCATACCGTCATCCACCTGACCATTACAGTCATTATCCTTCAAGTCGCAGATTTCAGTCTCACCCGGATTCCTGGCCGCATCCGTATCATCACAGTCTGTATTATCGGTTACATAGCCGCTCGGCACAACACAGGCCTGTAAGCTTACCGCAGGATTACCGTAATTATCCCCGTCTGCATCCTCATAATAGGTTTGCACTAGAAATCCTTCGTCTATATGACCGTCGCAATTATTATCCTTTCCGTCACAGACCTCAATTTGTGCGGGATTCACAAACGCATCCGTGTCATCGCAGTCGGTATTATCAGTTACATAACCCAAAGGAGGCACACAAGCCTGGGCGCCTACAAAGGGATTACCGTAACCGTCGCTATCTGCATCTTCATAATAGGTCTGCACCTGGAATCCCTCGTCTATCTGACCATTACAGTTATTATCCTTCCCGTCACATATTTCCGCCGCTGCCGGATTTATAGCGGCATCAGTATCATCGCAGTCGGTGTTATCAGTTACATAGCCCGAAGGCAGAGTACAATCTTGTATGGTATTATTAGCATCGCCGTAACCATCGCTGTCTGCATCAAGATAATAGGTGTTACCTGTACAGGTAGTAAAATTCCAGACCGAACCCGCATTGCTTCCGCAAAGATTATCAGCGACAACCTGCCAGTAATACGTAGTACCCTCAGTTAATACAGCAGGTTGACATGTAGTGAAAGTAGTGTTGTCGCATAAGAGTACAGCCGGCGGGGACACAGTATCCAGATATACATCATAGGATACAGCATCCTGGCTGGTCTTCCAATTAAGGCCGGTATGAATATTAATATCAACAGCGCCATTTACAGGCGAGCCGTTTTGCGGACGCTCAGGCAGACTGCATCCGCCAATCTCATCTGCGCCCATATCATATCCGGCGCCATAAGGACGCTTATCGCCGTCAATATCATCAGCCGGCGCGCCTGAACCAGTAGCGGTATCCTCGCATGGCGAACCAAAGGTTAAATGATAATCGCCAATACCCTCAAATAAGGGGTCTATGTTGATATTACCGGCTCCCGTCCAGCCGCCTTTTATATCGGAATAGGTAATAACAATGCTGCTGGCCGGCTCTACAAAAACCTCAGCCGGAGTATTGTTCCATATGATACTGTTTAATATAACAGGCGATGATTCAGTCATACAGGATATACCGCCGGAGCCGGTCGCTGCCGTATTATTACTTATCGTACAATTTGTAATAGTAGGGGTCGCATTATTGAAGCAGTAAATACCGGCGCCCTCTGCGGCAGTCTCATTATCGGTAATATTGCAGTTAATAAGCTGCGGCGCGCAATAGCTGTAACTGGCGAATCCGGCGCCATAACCGGTAGCGGTATTATTTTTTATATCGCAGCGCTTGATTGTCGGGTTGGAAAAATAATTACAAAAAATACCGCCGCCCATATAAGCGCTGTTGCTTCTTATACTACAGTCCATAATGGTAGGCGAAGAATAATTTTCGCAAAAAATACCGCCGCCCATTGTATTAGAACCATTTACTATACTAAAACCCTGTAATACGGCGCCTTCGTCTTCACCGGAATTAAAGCTGACCACAGGTCTAATTCCGCCGCCGTTAATAGTAGTATATCCTGCTCCGTTTTCCGAACGCACGCCAATTGATTTACCTGAAAAATTAATCGGCGCATATACGCCGTCCCTAACCAGTATTTCATAGCCGTCGCTAACATTGTCTATAGCATCCTGAATGGTGGGATAATCATCAGGTACATATACGCATTTCTAATCAACCTGTCCATTACAATTATTATCTTTATTATCGCAAAGCTCGGCAGCGCCCGGGTTTATACTCGGATCAGCATCATTACAATCTGTGCCGTCGGCTGCGTAACCTGCCGGCGCAGAACAACTCTGTGTAAAGATCAGGGAATCACCGTAACCATCACCGTCTGTATCGCGGTAAAAAGTATTTTTGACTCCCTCGTCTACCTGCCCATTACAGTTATTATCCAGCTCATCGCAAAGCTCAGCAGCGCCCGGGTTAACATTAATTCTGGTATCGTCGCAATCCGTATTATCGAGTACATAACCGGTTGGAGGCAGGCAGGCTTTGGTATATATCAAGGAATCACCGTAACCATCGCCGTCTGCATCGCGATAATAGGTGTTTTGAACTCCCTCATCTATTATTCCATTACAATCATTATCTAATTCATCGCAAGCCTCAGGCGCGCCCGGATTAACATTAGCTCTGGTATCGTCGCAATCCGTATTATCGGTCACATAACCTGCCTGAGCGGGACAGGTGACCGTATAAACGGCCGAATCACCGTAACCGTCGCTGTCGGCATCACGGTAATAAGTAGTTATTACACAAGTGCTAAAACTCCACTCAGGACCTGAAACACTGCCGCAGGCAGTATTTTCAGCAGCAATTCGCCAATAATATGTAGCGCCTTCGCTGTATACGCCCGCATCATAGGCGCTGGTCAGCGCTTGGCCGACATACGGCGCAGGGGAGGTAGCGCCAAAATATACGCGATACGATTCAGCATAACCGGCATCATCCCAGTTAAGAGCGCTATTAAGCGATATATCCGCAGCCTGATCGGCAGGCGAAGGATTACCCGGCGTGCGCGGTATGTGTACACACGATTCCGTAGTAAAACTCCAAACTGGACCGGCGGCGCTAAAACATTGATTATTGGATACAACCTGCCAGTAATATGTAGTATTTATATTTAGTGCGCCGGGATTACAACTGCTTAAGGCGGTATCTGCGCATATAACCATAGCAGGCGGATTCTGCGTTCCAAAATAAACATTATACGATTCGGTATCCGGCGCATCGTTCCAATTAAGCATTGTATCCACCGGCGCTACGGTTTCACCATCCTGCGGAGCGGGATTCGCAGGATTTGCCGGTGTAACGCAGGGCGTATAAAGAATGCTCTCTGCATTCGGCAGGCTGTTGTAGCCATTGTATGCACCGATATCATAATCGACTAAATTACCAGTTGAAATACCCACTGTAGGAAATATGCCGCTATTTCCAGGACCGTAATTAAATTTGATTCTGCCGTCCTTATATAAAATAATTTCTATATTGATTGGATTCTCAAGGCCGTATGGTACTGCTACCCATCTGAAACATACAGAATCCAAAGTAGGCTGATGTATATAAACCTGATTGGTAACCAAATCATCCCATAAGGCAGCGATCATAGGTATTGATTTTAAGCGCTCCTCATTATTAGTGTAACTCGCATTCCCATAGTGACAGACAAAGGTTAAGAATCCATTATCAGTTACCCATAATTCGGTGTATTCCTTGCCGAAAAAGGGAAAAGTAAAGGGAAGAGTATAAGACCACATTTTCTCATCCCCGCTCCATCCCTTAGCGGTTCCAGCGCCGATAAATTCATTGGGAATCTGACTCTCGCTGTAATATTTACCGGTAGGCGCGCCTAAAATACCCACCATATCAAAGGCATCTTCAATAGCTGTATATTTTCCGTTATCACCGGGGTATAAATCGCTGCAAGCCTGCAAGGTGGCGTCTCTGGCGTCCACAAAACCGGAGGTGGAAGTTAAATACACTGTAAGCGCTCTGAAATAAATTTTCTCCGCGGCAGTGCGGCCTATGGCTTTAGCAACCAGATAGGCGGCTCTGTTTGGAATACCGCTGTTTATGTGTACGCCGCCGCCATCCCAAAATAAAGGATTGTCTATAATAGCGTATTCATTCATGTGCCCCGGCTGACCGCCGGAAAAAACATTACATCTATTATAAAGACCGTTTAAGGCGGGGTCCATCATATCACGCAGGCCGTCTCCCGCGTAAGAAGGCGTATATATATCATCTCCCATAAGCCAATCGCCGGATATGCCCTCATGATAAAATTCGGCAAATGCGCCGAAAACATCCGAATAGGATTCATTTAGAGCGCCGGATTGGTATTGGTAAATAAGATTGGCTGTATAATCGGTTATACCATGCGTAAATTCATGAGCCACCACATCAAGCGCGCCGGAGAAGGGAGCAAAGGTTGTACCGTCGCCGTCTCCAAAGTTAAAAGAATACGCATAAGAGTCCCAAAAAGCATTGTTATAACAAGTATTATAGTGTACGAATACATTGATGCTGCTACCCCAGTTATCAAAACTGTTGCGATTATGCACATAATAAAAATAATCATAGGTAACACCGGCATAAAAATGACCGTCCACTTCGGCGTTTTGATTGTTTGTACCGCCGTATCCGCCGCAAGAAACATCCGTATTGTCTATCCAATTGTTATCAGTATCGGCGGATAGCGTGTTCGGACATGAAGCTGGAATAGTGGCTTGCAAATCAAAGGTATTGATTACTCCGGTATCAGAACAAAATGCACTGGATGCAAACATGGGTTTGGTGGTATCGTATAAATAATATGTACCGCCATTATTATAGGTATTTAAGGTTCTGGTATCACCTAGAACCCCTTTGCCGCTGCCTGTAGCGGCTTGGAATTTTAAGCCGTTGAACTTGTGCAATACTTTGCCGGAATTTGCGTCAATAAAATATTCCCAGTCGCCAAGTTTGGCGCTGCCTACGGGTAAGACCGCATGCCAAATGAGAAAATAAGTCCCTTTAAAGGGATACACCTTAAGATTAACAACCGGCGCTGCGCGATAATCGGTTTTGGTTACTTTTAATTTTTTACGGGCTATTTCAATGGAATCAGCGGCGCTTATTTTTGCGCTTACTGTAACAAGCTTGATATCAGGTAAATAATTACCATTAACCGCGGTTATTTCACCTTTGGAATTAAAATGAACTATCAAATCGCCGCCGTAAACCGGAATCCCCTGATATTGCTGGCTTAGGCGAACATGCTCAAAACCAATATCATCGTTTTCCACTTTTTTTACGGCAAATTCAGCGGCGGCATTATTTATGCGAAACAGGTTTTTATGCTGCTGTAAGAAATTCAGGGCAAGTTGCGCTTTAGTCTTACCGGCGGCGGCATCTACTGTAAATTTTCCGGTTAAAAAAGCCGGCGCACCCTTGCTGCTCCACCTGACTTTCACCACATCTTGAGATACAGCCTTTAAACCGGTTAAGGCAGCCCGCTGAGATTTAGTCGGAGTGGAGTCCATAGCCCAAATGACCCTGTCTGTAAGAAAAACCATCAAAAATACCAAAATAATCGTCCGCCAATTTTTTCTAAGCATATTAGGACCCTTTTTATTAGGTGGCATGTAATCCTTAAATCAGCCTATAATGTATTTATAATCAATAAAATACAACGTACAAACATTATTTTTTGATTTTTTTTATACAACCGAGCTGATTTAATATACAAAAAACATGCCGCATAATATATATAAGGAAAAGCTCTTTTTAGCCTGTCATTCTTAAGGCCGTAGGCCGAAGAATCTACTCGCTTACGGATGCTTACAGATTCTTCACTGCGCTGCGCTGCGCTGCGTTCAGAATGACGGTTCTCTTAAGTCAACAACATTGTCCCTAAAGGCTATGAAGTAGAGACGACGCAGAGTACCGTATTGAATACAACTTGGCATTATATGGATATAAAAGGGTTGGTAATTAAGGCGGGTTAGATATAAAACTTGTTGATTTTATTGGCTTGTAGTGGCGGTTGCGTGGATTTGTTACCCTGTCCCCGCCCGCTGATTATGTTTATTATGTTTCGGGATGTCTCATCCCGAAACATATTGCTTAAAGCCTTGGTGTTTTGGAATAGAACGCCTCGAAACATAAAGGCTTTTCGTGTTCTGTCATTCTTAAGGCCGTAGGCCGAAGATTCTGCGAGCAGATTCTTCACTGCGCTCCGCTTCGAGGCTGTGTCATAATTGCTTAAAACCTGAAAAATGCCCTCAACTTGTCATTCATGCGAAGGCAGGAATCCAGTATTTTCAATAAGTTATGGATTCCAACCTTAGTGGGAATGACAGGGAAAAAGCGGTTTTTCCGGTTTTGACACAGCCTCTTCGTTCAGAATAACAGCTAGTTTAAGTCAATGTTTCGGTTTGTCTCAAGCCGACTTCCTATGTTGTTTTGTTAATTAAAAAATGCGGTTTAATCTGGATCAGGCTGCTTTTTTTAAGTAAGATGCTTGGTAACAGGTCTTCGTTTTCATTAGTTTGTATAACACTTTGCAAATTTGATGAGCCAGACATTTTAATGCGTTTAAATGGCTGTGTCCAGCTTTGATTTTTTTCTTGTAATAAGCGGTGGAAACCGGATTTATCCTGATACTGGTTAAGGCTGTTTTCAGGTAGCTGTCTTTCAAAATATGATTCGAACACTTGCTGTTTTTTGTGCGTTTGCTTGCCCCGGAATCATTGCGCAGACATACTACGCCGGCATATGCGCTGTATTTATCAACTGTTTTGAACCGCTTGATATCAACGGTTTCGCCAATTATGCGGGCGGCCAGCTTAACCGCTATTCCGGGAACCGATAAGATGAGCTTTCCCCTAAAATTGTAGCCGAAGCGCTTACGCTGTATAACTTTATGGTCAAAGTCGCCTGCGATGAGATGCAGGAATTCTGGCGGCATTCTGATTTGGGAAATTACAATCTGGATGTATGCGAAGAGGATTTAAAGGGCTTAGACGGTAAGGATATCGCAGCCGGCGGCCTTAAAACGGTTCCACCAATAGTAATAATATGCGCGCTTGTAACCCAGTTTTTTACAAGCTAAGGTTATATTTCTTATTTTATCGGCCTTAAAAAATAGAGTTATCCTACGACATATGTCCATGTTTTTATTATATTTTATTTGTTTTTTGACTATTGATTTCCACATAGGCGGTCTCCTTATGACATATGGTTTGTTTGGTTTAAGAAAATAATATTATACCATTTTGCCGGGAGGCTGCCTGTTTTTCAAGTTGTTAATATGTGCATAATTCTTAAAAGTTCTACACATACTAACAACTTCTACTGATGTGTTGATATATAAAATTAAAAGCCAAATTGTATGAATTGTTCTTGGTTAGTATATTTTTTGATAATTTATAGCTTGAAATCATAATCAAAAAATTATATAATATTATTTAAGGGGGTGAGATGAAATACTGCTTTTATTGTTTAGCCCAAGACCATAGCGCCGCAACATGTCCGCATAAACAAAAACATGCCTTAAATAAAACCAAGAAACAATTTATCAGAAAATGGAGCCATATACCAAGTGAAAAAATGATGGTCGCATATGATGAAAATGCGATCGTTTCTCCAAATTTACCATGGTTAACATATTTTTTCCTATATCAAAATATAAAAGATATTTTTTTAACTGATGTTAAAAGCGGAATTCTGATACAAAATAAAGATATATACTCCGATCCAGAACTTGTTGAATCAGAAAACCTGCTGAAAATGGGGCAGGAAAAACTGCAAGAGGGTATTTATCAGCAAGCCTTAGTCTTAACCGATCTGATATTAGAAAAAGACCCCCAAAACTATAGAGCCTATATCACCAAAGGCTATATTTATATAGGAATTTCCCAATTCCAACAAGCAGAAGAAACCTTTAAAAAGGCTATAGAAACAGCCCCGTCGGATTATTACAAAAATCTTGGACAGCTGCTTTTAGCCAGAAATAATCAATGTTTGGGTAAAATAGAGCCGGCTATAGAACAAGCTAAATCAGCCGCCTGCCCAAAGCTTCCACAGGCGGATTTTTTGTCAGCCGTTTTATATATGCAAAAGGGCTGGAAAAATGACGCGGTAATCATACTTAAAAAGCTTATTAAAAAAGAACCCGACTATCTGCTGGCCTGCTTAGTGGAACCGGTTTTTTTGACTTATAAAGAAAATACCAGAGATTTTGTAAGTTAAATAATAAATGATCAGAAAAAACAACTGGAGCAAAAACTAGAAAAACTTGACAAACATTTTAAAGACATAGAAGGGCTGGAAAGCGACCTGTATGATCTGAAAATCCTGGAGGATATCAAGCACAAATGCTCTTTAGCTAAAAAGAAATACTCAAAGGGAAACTATAATTCTTACCTTGAAGCTAACCGAGTAGTCGAGCAGGCTTTTCTCTTTTTAGAAGAGCCGGATATTTCAACTGATGCTTATAAAAAATTACGAACCAAAAAGCTGAAAGACTACCTTAGACAAAGCCTGAAAATAGCCATTGCTTCTGGATTATGCGGTATTGGCTGGGGAGTGGTAATCGGAGGCGGTATAGGGTTGGTGGAATTTTTAAAATGCGGCGCTGAATGCTCTGATAAAGTCTTTAGATATGCTTTAAAAGGAGGCTTGGCCAGCTTTGTCTTAATCTTTGCGCTGGCCTTAAACTGGAGCATAAACAAAACGATGAATAGAAAAGAGGTATATAAACTTTTTGCTAAAAAAAATAAAAAAGAATAATTTATCCTTCACTAAAATGCACGGTTTGGGTAATGATTTTATTGTTATTGATAATAGAGAAAATCAACTCAAACAATTGGATATACTAGCCCAAAAATTATGTAAAAGAAAATTCGGTATAGGCGCGGATCAAATCTTGCTCTTAGAGAATTCAAATATTGCCGGTTATTATATGAAAATATTTAATCCAGACGGTTCTCAAGCTCAAATGTGCGGTAACGGCATTCGCTGTCTGGCTAAATTTATCAGGGATAATAATATATCAGATAAAGAGCAATTGCATATAGAGACCCAAGCCGGCATTATTAAAACCAAATGGTTAGATGAGCAAGTAGAAGTGGATATGGGGCGCCCGATACTTGATGCGGATAAAATACCGGTTAAGCAGACCGGCAGGCTTATAAATGCCCCCTTGACGCTGGATGATATATCCTTTAATATTACCTGTGTTTCTATGGGGAATCCGCATTGTATCATTATAGTCGATAATTTAGCAGGAATTCCCTTAAGCAAATACGGGACGCAAATTGAACGCCACCCTTTATTCCCACAACGCATTAATGTGGAATTTGTGCAAATAATAAACAAACAAGAAATTTCGGTTAAGGTATGGGAACGCGGAGCGGGTGAGACGCTGGCCTGCGGTACCGGAGCCTGCGCCTCAGCGGTAGCCGCTGTTTTAAATAATAGGACAGGACGTAGGCTAACTGTACATTTACCGGGGGGTATGCTTAAGATACATTGGTCTGGCCAAGATAACCGTGTTTATATGCGCGGTCCGGCAGAAACAGTTTTTGAAGGCACAATCTTGCTGTAATACAGCTTTATATAATAGTAAGTTAGTTAATCGTTGTAAGTAAAATGTTCGTTTATTTAACCTGAAACGAAAGAGGGAAATTATGTCCAAACAGACAGAATTATTAGCCCGAAGGCCGGAGAGCGTTAAGCGTAAACTAGGTTCAAACAGTAAAGTGTGCCCGTTAAATTCCAAGGATATCCTAAGCGTATTAAAAGATAAAAAGGTTATCCTTATGGCCTGTAACACAAGGATCAGGCACGTAGTACCCGGAATAATGAAAGCAGCAGATGAGCTGGATGCTATAGTCGGTTTTGAAATGGCTAAATCCGAGGGGCATATTGACGGGGGATATACGGGACAGGACCCGAAGACTTATTTTGAAACGCTGACAGGTTATGCCGAGGAGATCGGTTTTACCAAGCCTTTCTTTATTCACGGAGACCATATTACAGTTAAGAATACTTCGGCAGAGGCAATAGAGGATGCCCGCAAATTGATCGCAGCGGAATTGGAACACGGTTATACATCCTTTGCAATTGACGCTTCATTTAATCTGATCCCTGATAATATCAAAATAACCACCGATTTAGCGCAGCCGATTATAGCGGCCGGCATAGGGCTGGAAGTGGAAGTGGGCGAAGTCGGTCCTACCGGTAAGGCGGCGACCTTAACTACTATTGAAGAGGCGCTGGAATTTATATCCGGTCTTAATACAAATAATATTCATCCGAATATGCTGGCCATAAATAACGGCTCTAAACATGGTAATTATCTGGCAGGCGAGCAGATATTTATTGACTTAGAACGTACCGGAGAAATATATAATGCGGTTAAAAGTTACGGCGTGGTTATAGCCCAGCACGGCATTACCGGCACCCCGCTGCATTTAGTGGGTACTTTTGCCGATTATGGTATTCGTAAGGGAAATGTGGGCACTCACTGGCAAAATATAGCCCACGAAGGCCTGCCGCAGGACTTAATGGATGAGATGAGGAAATGGGCTAAAGATAACGGTAAAAATATAAAAATGGCTACCAAACCGTTTAAGGCTCAGATTGACAGCATCCCGCAAAAATATAAGGATCAGACAGCCGATAAAGCCTATGAAGTAGCCAAGGACTTTATTAAAGCCTTCAGGGCTGAAGGTACCGCTTCAATGGTACTGGACGGATTAGTTTAAAAAGGCAATATTATTACCGAATTGAGGAGGAGGAAGCCTCACGGCTTCCGTCCTCTCACACTTACACACCCATCCATACTCTTGCAAATTCAGTTTACTTACCCTGCTTAACGTGAGTTCAACATAATAAAAACAGAATATTCTTATATATCAAGTAATTAACGTAAACTTACTGTACTGGAGGGGCGCATCCTCTCCCGCTGTATGAGCGGGTTTCAAACCCGCCCATACAAGATAACAAAATCAACAACTTTTATATCGAACTCAGGTTAAACCGATAAAAATGCAGACCCTTGTTATTTGGATTTTGACGTTTTGAATCAACGGCTTTTGGGCATCCAAAATTGGTTTTGCGTAACATGAGTCAATAAGAACCATTAATAAGGCGACTAACCCAATGAAACACATAAATAAGATCAAAACAAATTGTTACTACTATCCGCTTTTAATTTTACTCTTGTTATCAGGTTGTCGTAATCTTAAAAAAAGACAGGATGTTCTGTTTCAGGCCTCAACTATCAATGCTTTACTTGAGGGAGTTTATGATGGGGAGGTAAGGTGCGGCAAGCTGGCTCATTATGGGGATTTCGGTATAGGTACGTTTAATGGTTTAGATGGCGAGATGGTTTACCTTGATAGTAATTTTTATCAGATAAAAGACGATGGAAAAGTTTATAGCGTAATTAAAGCCGCTAAAAGTCCTTTTGCTACGGTAACTTTTTTTGATGTTGATAAAAGTATACAGTCTGATAAAAAATTAAACTATGATGAGCTAAAAAGCCTGCTTAATGATTTGCTGCCAAGTAAAAATATTTTTTACGCTATAAAAATAAGCGGTAATTTCAGGTATATCAAAACCAGAAGTGTTGCTAAGCAAGAGAAGCCTTATCCGCCGCTAGCTGAGGTGGCTAAAGGGCAGTCAAGTTTTGAATTCCATGATATTAAAGGTACGATGGTTGGGTTTTACCTGCCGTCTTATATGGAAAAAATAAATGTAGCCGGCTATCATTTTCACTTTATAGATGATGACAAAACCGCCGGTGGTCACTTACTTGCATGTGGTATTGATAGAGTAACCATTGAGGTTGATTATTCTAATGCTCTTCACCTGCTATTGCCTGAAAACTCAGAGTTTTATACGCTGGATTTAAATAAAAATAGAAAAGAAGAACTAGAGCAAATCGAAAAATAAACTAACATAAGGAGGCATATATCTTGAAATGTCCCGTATGCAGTAACAATATGCAGGAAGAAAAATTTGGCGAGGTAAGGGTAGATGTTTGTAAAGACGGCTGCAAGGGTATTTGGTTTGACTGTTTGGAATTAAGAGAGCTTGACGAAAGATGGGAGGGTTCCGGCGGTAATTTGGGCGACGCTCTTGATGTTCCCCGCGTATCTGATACTAACCGCGGCCGGATAATCTGTCCAAAATGTGTTAAATCTATGCAAAAGCACAAATATAAGGCATCTAATATTACAGTGGATGAATGTTATATTTGCGGCGGTTTTTTCTTGGATGCGGGTGAATTTAAGGCAATAAGGGATATGTCCATGACTAAACAGGAAAGGACGAAAGAGGTAAATAAATTAGTCATTAAAAGTAAACATATTCTTAATGAATTAGAGGAAGGCCAGAGAAAAGGCGGCGCTTTTGAGCAGATATTAGAGCATATTAAAACGCGGTTTTTACTTGGCTTTATGCTGTAAATTACCTTATGGCGAGCAATTTATTGCGTATATGCCTATAAACTAAATTCACTTCTCTCACCGCCTTTATAGGCGGAAGCGGGGAAGTCCCTTGTAAATTTATTTGAGCTACTTTCAAATTATTTAACATTAAACAAAAAAATATCTTTTTTTGCCTCTTGCCTAGTTTTATAGCAGCACGATGAATTAATTCCTTTCTTAAAGTACCGATGCGTACTGACTGTTTTGGTCGCTACTAGGCTGTGTTGTAATTAGAAAAATAGTTTTTTTTCCTGTCATTCCCGTGAAAATGGAAAACGGAAATCCATAAAAAACTGGATTCCTGCCTTCGCAGGAATGACAGGTTAAGAATTTCAGATTCTAAACATAGTTGCATAAATAATTATAATAATTCTGGATTCTTTGCTAATCATCTGAGATTATGTGTAATAACAAGAAGGTAGCAGATGATTAGAGTTAAGCTGACACAAGAGCAGCGAAAAGAATTAGAACGATACCTGGGGCAAGCCTCTTCTTTAAATTCTGAAAAAGCTTTTATGGTTTTATTAACTGATGTTATGCAAACCCTGCTTTTTTAATGTAGGGCGGGTCAAGCTAAGTATTAACGTGAGTTCGACATAAGAAATATTAAAATATTATTACATATCAACTAATTGATGTAAATCAATGTAGGGGAGGGGCTTGTCCCCCAATGCCATTAAGTTAAGCTTTATACTATAATGAAAAGCTTTTTTTTGTCTGTCATTCTTAGAGGCTGTGTCGCGACCAGCCGTGATTTAGCGAATCAGGGGTTCGTTCTTTGAAAAAAAGTCAAAAATTCTTTAAAAATCGTATTTGCGTTAGCGGTTAATCAAAAATCAACAGCCAACGTGCTTTTATTGTTAACCTTA
>JAJRXT010000024.1 GCA_024276125.1 bacterium | reverse complement strand
GTCTTTGCAGGAATGACAGGAAAGAAGCAAATTATCCAATTATGATACAGCCTTGAAACCACCAAGGGCGCCTTTAACAGTTTCGGCGTAAGACAAGCCGAAACATCGAAAGATAAAAATGAAAAAATATAATTGGTTTGCTGGTTTTTTAATATTATTCGTTTTGGGATTTGCAGCTTTTTCTTATGCCGCATTTCCTTCTCCTGCGGGGCATGTAAATGATTTTGCCGGCGTATTATCATCAGATACCCGCGCTAAATTAGAAAATATACTTTCCCAATTAGAGCAAAAAACTAAAGCCGAGGTAGCTGTTGTTACGCTCCCTGATTTGGCCGGGCTGGATGTAGAAGGCTATGCGGTTGATTTGTTTGAAAAATGGGGAATTGGTAAAAAGGGAGAGGATAATGGCGTCTTATTGCTTATCGCCCTAAAAGAGCGTAAAATACGTATTGAAGTCGGCTATGGTTTAGAGGGAATTATACCGGACGCTCTGGCCGGTGATATTATACGCCAAGTTATTACTCCTGCTTTTAAGGCCGGCGATTATAATAGCGGGGTATTTTTGGGTGCGCTAAACTTAGCTGATATTATAGCCAAAGACAGCGGTGTAGAATTAGAAGCTCTAGCCCAAATTAGGACATCCTGCTATCAAAGCCGTTCTGCCGGCGGCAGTTTGTTAGGCGGTTTGTTTCGGCTGTTGTTAATATTGATATTTTTTATATTTGCCCCGCGCCTTTGGCCTTTATTGCTTCTTGGTAGTTTGGGCGGCGGACGCAGAGGCTATTGGGGCGGCGGTGGATCCGGCGGCGGTTTTGGCGGCGGGTTCGGCGGATTCGGCGGCGGTCTATCCGGCGGCGGAGGCGCCAGCGGCGGCTGGTAGACGGGGTTTAAGTTATACTAAAATGTACATCTTTTAGGAGGCGGGGTGATTTTATGAAGAAAATATATATTGTCTTGTTGGTGATTTTAGGAATATTCCTGCTTATCGGCGTATCGGCTGTATCAAAATATAATTCTCTGGTCAGTATGGAGGAAGGCGTTAAGCAGGCTTGGGCGCAGGTGGATAATCAATTGAAAAGACGAACTGATTTGGTGCCCAATTTGGTAAGTACGGTTAAAGGATATGCCGCTCATGAAAAAGAAATATTTGAAAATCTAGCTAATGCGCGAGCGAAACTAGCCGGCGCCGGAACTGTTTCGGATAAAATTGCGGCAGCCAAGGGGTTTGAGGGGGCGCTCTCACGTTTACTTGCTATTGCGGAGAATTATCCCGATTTAAAGGCTAATCAGAATTTTGCCCGGCTAATGGATGAGTTATCCGGTACGGAAAATCGTATTGCAGTAGAAAGGATGAGATATAACCGGTCGGTGGAGGCATTTAATAAAAATATAAAAATGTTTCCCGGACGGATTTATGCCTCAATATTCGGTTTTAGCCCGGCAACTTATTATGAAGTGGCAGAAAAAGATAAGCAACTACCAAAAGTGGAATTTTAAATTAACATAAATTCAAGATAAAATTAGTTTGATTGATTTATAAAAGACAAAACCTTGAGGAACCCTTTTTGAAAGAAGGGTTTCCCCCAAGGGTTACTTTTTTATAAACAAATTAAACCACTTATCTTGAATTTATGTTGAATCAAAAAAATAACCTGCCACCGGGAGGTAGGATAGGATTGTTGTTTAATAGTCAATTTTAGCTCCAGGATTCAGGGAAGGTGGAACATTAGCAAATGTTCCTTGGTGCAGCCTCCGTAGTAGCTAGTACGAATAATTTTAGTATAGGTAAGAATTCCCTGGTGGCAGGTTAAGTGTTAGTTAACCATAAGTTTTTTTGTAAAGAGTTAGATTTTTTTATTAATCACCTTGCCTTTAATACCGTATTTCGGCAATCAAAAACATTAGATTATAAAACATCAAGAGTAACTAAGCTTATACATACATAATACATGTTACGAATCTATATGTCAAGTGATATTTTAAGTTGAACTGGCAATAGTGACGTGTGTGTTTTTGCGCTCACGTGTGTAATAAAAATGTTAGCCCGCATATATTTTTAAATCCCTGATGTTCTTTTTTGGACAAATTCTTGCATAAATTATAGAAAAACCGCTTGGAGTATGGTTTTTAGGTGAGCATATGGGTGTTGTCTTTGGGTTTTATAAAGGTAAGAAGACCTGACCGAAAAATAGAGCAGCTTTGCAATATTTAATTAGAAGGTAAAAAGCGTAAGTTTTTCGGGTTGGGGCAAGGAGAATTTATGATACTTACAAATATAGAGGCTGTACCGGGTAAGAAAATTATAGATCATTTTGGTATAGTAGCCGGCAGTACGGTGCGGGCTAAGCATTTTGGTAAGGATTTATTAGCTGGATTAAAAAACATTGTGGGCGGTGAATTAAAAAGTTATACCGAACTTTTACACGATTCCCGCAAACAGGCAACGGAACGTATGATAGAACAGGCCAAGGAATTGGGAGCTAACGCTATTGTTAACATACGCTTTGCCACCTCTTCTGTCGCCCAGGGTGCGGCTGAGCTTTATGTTTATGGAACAGCGGTAAAAGTACGCTAAATTAAGCTATATATAAGGATAAAACCATGAAATTAATTATAGCTGTTTTGCTTACAATGGTAGGTTTTGTTGTCGGACGCATTCTTGAGGCCAAACATTATAAATCTATAAAAGCTAGTGAAAAAGAACTGTTATATCTTCCAATCTTAAATATCAATAAGGATACCTTAGATGATAATGAGATTGATAAAACCCAAATGGTTTATGGAAGCGTTGTTATTTCAATAGATTATTTTAAGCGGTTTTTAGCTGGTTTAAGGAAAATATTCGGCGGTGAAATCTCATCTTATGAAACTTTAATTGACAGGGCAAGAAGAGAAGCCATTCTGCGTATGAAGGAAATGGCGGCGTCTATGCAGGCGGATGTTATTACCAATATGCGAGTAGAGACTTCGATAATCGGTAAAAGAGCCAATAAAGGCGGCGTAGGAAGCGTTGAGCTGCTGGCTTATGGCAATGGTATAACTATCAGGAAATAGTTTGATAGGTATAGTAAATCTATTTTTCCCTTTTGTAGACGCGGGTTTTTAAACCCGCTCTATGGCCGGTATAAAGGCCGGCATCTACAGTTTTAATGGTTTCGGCTTGGGGACAAACCGAAACATTGCTGTTCAATTTTAAAAATCATTATTTATAAGCTTATTAGAGTATATGTTCAAATATACCCCGAAACAGCTAAAGGGCAATGTTAATGTATCCGCCCGCTCGCCAGTATGGGAATTCTGCCTGCTTTTGGGCGGATTACTGGCCGGTATTTGGATTGTCTATGTTAGTTTGGGGTTGCTGCTTAATTTTATTGTACCCAGAATTCCGCCGCAGTTTGAACAAAGTTTAGGAAGCCTATATTCCAAGCAGTTCAATTTTCCCGAAATAGCAGTCACAGACACCCGATTGCAAGAATTACTTGATGATCTTTTATGGCAATTATCCGAAAATCAAAAATCATATAAAGTATATGTACTAAATCAAAACAGATTAAATGCCCTTGCATTGCCCGGTAACAATATAGTCGTATTTTCAGCGCTTATAGACAAGATTGACTCGGAAAATGAGTTAGCCTTTGTTTTGGCGCATGAATTAGGCCACTTTGTACACAAGGATCATCTGCGGGCTTTGGGTCGCGGCTTGGTTTTCGGCCTTATTTCCAGCATTGTATTCGGTACAGACAGCGCTGCTACTGATTTTATTATGGCTTCATTAGCGGGCGTGGAAAGCAGATTCTCGCAAAAGCAGGAAACATTTGCTGATTTATTCGCTCTTGAGCTTATAAATAGAGAATATTCTCATGTGGCTGGCGCCCTTGATTTTTTAGAAAAGATTTCCGTTCAAGAAAATCTGGCAGAAAACAGCTTTTGGTATTATTGTTCCACGCATCCGCATCCTGAAAAGCGTATAGAAAGATTAGAGAAAGAAATAAGGGAAAAAGGCTATCTAATAGGTGAAAAAATCCCCTTTGCGGCGGATTCGGCGGATTAATGCAATAGATAAACAAGTCTGACCTTTTTTGATGTCATTCTTCGGCCTTCGGCCGAAGAATGACAGGCTAATGAAACTCATAATGACAGACTAACAGTCCCGACAGCTGATACGACATAAAATCTTTGACAACAAACCGCTATTTAATATAGTATTGTGGTGACGCTTCTGACTATTATTTCCCTTATACTAACGATAAAAACAAATGATAAGCATTGTTATACCAGTATATAATGAAGAAAATATGATCGCAAAAGCCATTGAGCAGGTTTTAGCCGTTATGAACAATGCCCAATATCAATATGAAATTATTATTGTAAATGACGGCTCCACCGATAATAGCGCAAAGATAATAAAAGATTTGAAAAAAACTGAAATAAAATACTTAGAACATGCTCATAATAAGGGATACGGCGCTTCACTAAAAACCGGTATAAAAACCGCTAAATACGATATTATAGGGATAACCGATGCCGACGGCACCTATCCTGTAGAAAAATTCCCCCAATTAATCGAGCAATTAGTAAAACATGATTATTCCATGGTAATTGGCGCCAGAAGCAGCAGGAGCGCTAATTTCAGTATATTGCGGAAAACAGCCAAGTGGATTCTAAAAAAAATAGCCGAATACTTAGCCGAAGAGGAAATACCGGATATAAATTCAGGACTGCGCGTGTTTTATAAAAAATTATTCACCGAATTTAAGCATATTATTCCCAATGGTTTTTCTTTTACCTCTACTATTACGCTTGCCTCGCTAAAAAACGATTACCGTATAAAATATATGCCTATCGAATATCACAAGCGCATAGGTAAATCAAAAATTCATCCCATAAATGATCCTATAAATTTTTTCAACCTGATTGTGCGTACAGTAATGTATTATAATCCCATGAAGGTTTTTGTACCGCTTAGTTTTTCCATGTTCGCTCTCAGTATATTCGTTTTGTTTTATTCTTATTTTTTCTTAGATAAAGTAATGGATATTACCACGATTATTTGCTTTACAACCGGATTGCAGCTTTTGGCTATTGGACTATTGGCCGACTTAATCGATAAAAAGAAATAATGAGCGATAAAAAAGAAAAAACCTTAAATGCCGGCTATCACTTAGGCAGAAAAAATAAATATGTGTTAAAATACCGCCTCAGGCGGCGTTCATCTGAGATTAGCGGATTAATAAAAAAATACTATAATAAAGAGATTGAGCAACTCTTGGATTTGGGTACAGCCGATGGACTTATGCTTGATATATTAAATAGCGCACATAGCATAAACAAATGTATCGGCTTAGATCTATCCATAGACTTACTTAAACATTGCCAAAAGTCTTGGAATCCGGTTTATGCTAATGCCTGTTATGTTCCCATAAAAGATAATTGTATAGACGTTATTGTATGTACGGCGGTATTAGAGCATGTATCTAATCCGGCGCAGCTATTTAAAGAATGCTATCGCCTGCTTAGCCCCGGCGGGATTATGGCGCTTACCGTACCCGATCCCTTCTGGAGTAATTTTTCGGAAAATATTAATGCGCATTTAGCCGCTATCTTTGGTATTACCGATCAAGACCAGCATAATAGCGTACCCGGTATTCCTAAAATATGCGCATATGCCAAAGAGGCAGGCTTTGCCGTACTTGAGACTAGAAAATTTATGCTGTCGCCGGTAGGATTTCCATTTGAAATACAAATAGAACATATCTTGCATACATTACATCTTGATTTTTGGTTTTTTAATCAATCCGCTGTATTAAAAAAGGCTATCGTTTGAAAATATTATTAATAAATCCGCCGGCGGAAAATACCATTATCGGCAATAACCCCGCTATTATAGATGAGGAGCGGGGATATAATCCGCCTTTGGGTATTTTATTTATCGCCGCATATATTTTGGCTAATTCAAGCCACCAGATTAAGGTTATAGACGCACAAGTTGAGCAGTTTAATTATGAAAAGCTCAAAATGGCGATTGAGGAATTCGCCCCGGAAGTAGTCGGAATTACCGCCATGTCGTTTACCTTAATCGACGCACTAAAAACGGTCAAAATCATAAAAAGCATTAATCGCTATATCCCGGTGATTCTAGGCGGCCCTCATGTAAATATCTATCCCACATAAACGATTAACCTCCCTGGAGTGGATTTTTTGGCGCTTGGCGAGGGCGAGCGCGTATTTTTGGAGCTGGTTAATAATATTGATGATAAAAACAAACTGGCGGAGGTTAAGTGGATTGTTTTTAAACGCAATGGCAAGATAATAAATACCGGCGTACAGGAATTAATTAAAGACTTAGACAGCTTGCCGTATCCTGCCAGACAACTTGTGCCATATCAAAAATACTCATCCCTTATGGCCAAAAGAAGTCCTATTACCACAACATTTACCAGCCGCGGCTGTCCTTATAAGTGTTTATTCTGCGATCGTCCGCATTTGGGTAAAGTCTTTAGGGAACGCTCTGCCGTAAATGTAGTGGATGAGATGCAGCAATGCTATGATATGGGTATCAAGGAATTTCTGGTATATGATGATACCTTTACGGTTAATCGGCAGCGTGTATTTGATGTTTGTGATGAGATAATAAAACGCAAGCTGGATATCGGCTTGGATATCAGGGCTAGGGTCGATACGGTTGATAAAGATATGCTGAAAAAATTAAGACAGGCTAATTGCGAGCGTATACATTACGGGGTGGAAGCCGGCGCTAATCATATCTTAAAAGTGCTAAGCAAAGGCATTACCATAGAGGCGGTAAAAGATGTTTTTAAGATGACCAAGGATATTGGTATTGCCACCTTAGCCTATTTTATGATAGGATCACCTACTGAAACCGCAGGTGATATAAAACAAACCGTAAAATTGGCTAAAAGCCTAAAGCCCGATTATGTGCATATTACTATTTTTACGCCCTTTCCGGCTACTGACGCCTATCGTATGGGATTAGAGCAAGGCATAATCAAGCGGGATTATTGGCTGGAATTTGCTAAAAATCCGCAACCCGATTTTAACCCGCCGTATTGGAATGAGAATTTTACCAGAGAACAATTACAAGAGCTGCTTATAAAAGCCTATAAAGAATTCTATACAAGGCCAAGCTATATATTCAAAAGCCTAATCAGCCTGAAGTCCGTTGCCGAATTAAAAAGAAAGGCTAAAGCCGGGTTAAAAGTCTTCGGTATGTCTGGGAAAAAACTATAAATTAACCACTTTTTCTACCGCAGAGGCGCAGAGTACGCAGAGGAAAGATAAAAGCTTTTTACTATATAACCTGAATTCGACATAAGAAAAATTTAAATATTACTATATAACAATCAGTTACTATTTACATATAATTAGGGGCACAAACCTACGCTGCCGTCCCTACAGGTCAATAAAATCAACAAGTTTTATGTCGAACTCACGTTATATAGAAAATTAGAATATTCTGGAAGTTGTAAGTATTAAAAAATTATTAGTTAAAATTTGTATAAAAGAGCTGTTGATTTAGTCCTATCAACTAATTTAGTGTAACCAATTGATATTAAAAATATTAATTAGCTAACAGAGTGCTTTGTTCTGTTTTCTCTGCGTACTCTGCGCCTCTGCGGTGAAAACAAAAATAAAGCTACTAAAAGCTACTATAGTATAAACATATTTTTTATTCACACAAAACGCAAAACCATGAAGAAAAAAAATAGGGGGTTGCTCTTTAAAATATAAATTCCTTTTTTTCTACCGCAGAGGCGCAGAGTACGCAGAGGAAAGATAAAAGCTTTTTACTATATAGAAAATTATTAGTTAAAATTTGTACAAAAGTGCTGTTGATTTAGTTTTATCAATCAGTTAGCTGTATAGCGTTGATTTTTTTTTAAAAATAAACATATTAATCACAAATAACACAAAGGTTTATAAAATTACTATAAATACTGTCCGCTTAACTTAAGTTTTTGTTCTGTTTCCTCAGCGTACTCTGCGCCTCTGCGGTGAAAACAATACATGTTAGAAAAAAATATATTAACAAATAAAATTATCGGGGCAGCGATTGAAGTCCACAAACATTTGGGTCCGGGTTTGCTGGAATCAGCTTATGAGGAATGTCTTTGTCATGAATTAAACTTGGTCGGATTGAAATTTATAAAACAGAAAGCATTGCCGGTTAAATACAAAAGCATATATTTGGACTGTGGCTACCGAATTGATCTGTTGGTGGAAAACAAAATTATTTTGGAACTTAAGGCTATAGAACGTATTTTCCCCATTCATGAAGCCCAGCTTTTAACATACTTAAAACTGAGTGGGATCAAATTGGGTCTGCTTATCAATTTTAATGTATCGGTTTTGCACAAAGGTATAAAAAGAATGGTAAATAACTTTTAACTTATCGTAAAATATAACAATTAACTCCTAATGGCTAAAACAAAGAAAAAATCCAAAAGCTCTATTCAATCAAGCATCAAAAAGAGTTCTATCCAGCATAAAATCGGCATTCCGTATATTAACAAGCTGAAAAATATTGTAAAGCGAGCACATCCGGCAAGTCTTATTTTCATTGTATTAATAGCCCTTTATTTCAGCTTAACGCTGTCGTGTCTGTATCAGCGTTATATCTGGCTGGAGATGAAAGAGCCTACCGATTCTGCGGCCTTTATGCAGATGTCCTGGGAGTTCTTAGGCGGTACTCCGTTTACGGTAACCACCTTAGAGCATGTGGTAGCAGATTATCCGCACAATTTTTTAGGCCGGCAGTTGATGTTTACTCTGCTGTTATTTACCCCGATTTTTATCTTTACTTCTTCCGGCGTGCCTTTTTTGGTATTGCAGGCTTTGATTATTACGCTTGCTGCCATACCATTATACCTGCTTGCGGGCAGATTGCTTAAAAACAACTGGTTTGCCCTGCTAATCTGCGCTTGTTATCTGTTTAATCCGATTACATTTGAAACCTTTGAGCAATTCGGGTTCAGGCTGGAGACGTTATTTATTCCGGCGTTTTTTGCCATGTTTTATTTTATCGAAAAGGATAAATATGTTCCGGCTTGGATTAGTTTGGTTATTGCTCTCTTAACCAAGCATAATATGATAGCATTTTGTTTTATGCTGGGGTTATATTATCTGATTTTTGACCGCAAACATCGCAAGTTTGCTATATTTTGTCTTTGTTTATCAATTGGTTATTATATAATCGGCGTAAAGGTGATTATCGCCAAATATCAGGTAAGTGATACTACAGCGTTTAAGCATTTTGCCAAGTTCGGCGCTACGCCTAAAGAAGTAGTTATAAATTTACTTAAGAATCCGGCTGCGGTCTTTGAGCTGATTTCGCCATTAGAGTGGAAATATGTGCGATATATCTTTGTGCCGGCGGGGCTTTTCGCCCTTTTTCATCCGGTATTTTGGATATCATTACCGCAACTGGCCATGAATGCAATATTAGAGGATTATCATTCCGTATATTGTGCCTGGCACTGGGCGGCGGTTACGCCGTTTTTGTTTATCGGAATAGTATTTACGATAAGCTGGATATTTAAAAAGTTTAAGACTTCCGGTTATATACGCTATATTAAATACGCCATAGCTGCAATATTAGTGATTGACTTACTTTATAATTTCACCGATTATAATAAAAAGGTACTGGCTGCGGATAAAAATTATTACTATAAAAATAAGAATATTGATACAATACAGATCATAAATCAGCTTGCTGTTATTCCGCCTGATGCCTCGGTTATGGCCAGCGGTCAGTTGCTGTGGTTTTTATCGGCCAGAGAAAAAATATATATCGCCCGTACGGAATTTCATACTGATGTAGACTATGTGGCAATATTGCTTCCAATGGGGCAAGCCGGTTATCAGAACATAGACAAGTATTTTATACAAGAGCTGCCCAAGGCCAACAGTATGTATAAAAAAGACTTTAAGGTAATAAGCAAAAGCCCTAATCTGCTTATTTTGAAGAACCGTAAGTTGTAGGGACGGGTAAATGGACTTGTAAAAAGTTGGAGGATACACTTTCCTGTCATTCTTACGGCCGGAGGCCGAAGAATCTGTAAGCATATGTGGGAAGATTCTTCACTTCGCTTCATTTAGAATGACAGGCTAAAAAAAGTCTCTTAAGCACAAAATTTTATTAAGTCAACAGCATTGGAATAAATCGCGTCCATTGTATCTACAAAATATAAATACTAAACATGAAAAAAAACTTCGTATTAGACAGTACCATCTTACTCTATGACCCGGGCGCTATTTTTAGTTTTCAGGATAATAATATTATTATCCCCATAACGGTAGTAGAGGAAACCGATAAATTCAAAAAGCAGGTTACGGAAATAGGACGCAATGCACGCCAGTTTTCGCGTTATTTAGACCAACTGCGCACGCAGAATAAATTATGCGACGGGGTTAAGCTTGCGGGCGGCGGTTATTTAAAGGTAGTGATAATACAGCGTATGTCGGCTAAGCTGCCATCAGATCAGTTTGCTTTAACTAATGATAATAAAATACTTTCTGTAGCCATACAATTGCAAGAGCAGGAGCCGGAAATACCTGTAGTTTTAGTTACTAAAGACACTAATTTAAGGATAAAAGCGGATGTTCTAGTGCTTACGGCACAAGATTATGAGCGCGGTAAAATAGATATAAGCGAGTTTTATACCGGTACTACCAAGCTGGAAGTCAGCAAACAAGATTTGGCTGATTTTAGCTATAAGGGAGTCTATCCTATTGAAAAAAATCGGTTTTACCCCAATTGCAGCGTTGTGTTATATACAAGCGCTCAACCCGATAAAATACAACTTGGACGCTACAGCCCAAAACGCAAAGCCATAATTGCCATAAAGCCCTTACCCGAAGGTATATGGGGAATATTCCCGCGTAACCGCGAGCAGGCGGCAGCCCTGGATTTATTATTATCAGATGATATAGCTTTAGTTACCCTAACCGGTATTTCAGGTACGGGTAAGACGCTTTTGGCGCTGGCCGCCGGATTGCACAAAACCACGCAAGAGGAAAAATATAACCGTCTGTTAGTGTCAAGACCGGTGTTTCCATTGGGCAGGGATATTGGTTTTTTGCCCGGTGATATTAAGCAAAAACTTACGCCATGGATGCAGCCTATATTTGATAATGTACAGCTTTTAATGGGCGCTAAAAATCCTATCAAGCACAAACGACGCGGCTATCAAGACCTTATGCGCCTTGGTATGATTGAAATAGAACCGCTGACCTATATTAGGGGACGCAGTCTGCCTAAGCAATATTTAATTGTGGATGAGGCGCAGAATCTGACCCCGCATGAAATAAAAACCGTGATCACCAGAGCAGGGGAGGGCGCCAAAGTAGTTCTAACTGGAGATCCTTATCAGATTGATAATCCATATCTGGATTCCTCCAGTAATGGCCTATCACAGGTAGTGGAGCGATTTAAAAACGAAAATATAGCAGTACACATTCATTTAGTAAAAGGCGAGCGTTCGGCTTTAGCCGAGATTGCCGCCAGCCTGCTTTAGGGGTTATTAGTATTTGCTGTTATTCTGAAGCGAAGCGAAGAATCTATACCGCAAAAGTTCTATGTTTCGGTATGTCCCATGCCGAAACATATTGCTCACCGCTAGGTGTGTTTCGGGGTGAGACGCCCCGAAACATAAACCTACTCGCATATGCAAGCAGATTCTTCAACCTTCGGTTTCAGAATGACAAACTTAAAACAGAGGGTAATATGTATGAATTAATGGTTGAACAAAAATTCTCAGCTGCACATCAATTACGCGAATATCAAGGAAAATGCGAAAATTTACACGGGCATACCTGGAGCGTACAAGTAGTTATAAGAACGGAGATGCTGGATAAAATCGGGCTGGCGATAGATTTTAGGGTGATAAAAAAAGCCTTGGATAACCTGTTAAATAAACTGGACCACACCTGCTTAAATCAGCTTGATATGTTTTTAGAGCTAAATCCGTCTTCAGAAAATATTGCCCGCTGGCTGTATAACACGTTAAAAGAAAACCCGCAATTGGCTGATGTAAAGTTGCATCTGGTAAGAGTCTGGGAATCAGACACCGCTTGTGCGGCCTATTATGAATAAAACATCCAATAAACTATCAGATATAGGCGAATTGGAACTAGTTGATCGTATCAGCAACTGGGTACCCCCTTCCAATGACAAAATAGTCCTTGGAGTCGGGGATGATGCGGCGGCTTTTAGGGTATCTGCGGATAAGCTGGCGCTATTAACCAGCGATATGCTGATTGAAAATATCCACTTTGATCTAAAATATACCGGCGCCTATCAATTGGGGTATAAGTCACTGGCGGTAAACTTAAGCGATATTGCCGCTATGGGCGGTATACCGGTTTATGCGCTCATTAATATAGCCCTGCCTTCTAATATAGGGCTGGATTTTGTAGAAGATTTCTATAAGGGTATAAACGCCTTAGCCGGCGAGTATTCGGTTAGTATAATCGGTGGGGATACCTGCTCAACCCCTGATAGGATAATGATTAGTATTACGGTTTGGGGCGGGGTGGAGGCTGATTTGTTACTTAGCCGCAAGGGCGCGCAAGTTGGAGATATCTTGCTGGTAACCGGCGTTCTGGGTGAGTCGTCGGCGGGTTTGGCAATACTTTTATCGGATTTAGACCGTTTATTATATGCCGCTTTAATAAACCGGCATATAATGCCAGCCCCCCGCTACCATGAAGCAAGATTAATCGCAAAAAGCAAAGCCGCAACCTCAATGATGGATTTAAGCGATGGATTGGCCTCTGATATAAAGCGTATATGTAAGCAAAGCCAAGTTGGCGCTGATATACAGCTTAGCAAATTACCTGTTTCGGATATGCTAAGGCATGTGGCGGGACAGCTAAACCGCCCTGTATATGATTTTGCGGTTGCCGGCGGTGAAGACTATGAATTATTATTCACCATACCGCCGGATAAACTGGCGGATTTTAAATCAAAATGCGCAACACCTGTATCGGTTATAGGCTCTATAAAACCGCCCGAACATGGTATTGCTTTTATTGATAGTAAAGGGAATAATGTTTCTTTTTTAAAAGGATATGAGCATTTTGGTTAATTCATGTACTATGTTTCGGGGTGTCCCACCCCGAAACATAGACGATCTCTGTAGCCGCCGACTTTTAAGTCGGCCATGATGCGGGTTTAAAAACCCGCTGCTACGTTTCAAATATATTACTTAGCGTATTCAATACACCTGGTTTCCCTAATAACGGTTATTTTAATCTGCCCGGGATATTTTACGTCCTCTTTAATCTTCTGGGCAATATCACGCGCTAATTGAGCGGCTTTTTCATCATTAATTTTATTCTGCTCAACCATAATACGGACTTCCCTGCCGGCTTGTAGGGCATATGTTTTATCCACGCCCGGAAATTTTTCAGCAATCTTTTCCAATTGTTCCAAGCGTTTTACATATGATTCAAGGCTTTCCCTGCGCGCTCCCGGGCGTGCGGCGGAAAGGGCGTCTGCGGCTTGGATCAATACAGCCTCTATACATTTTACCTCTTCTGTTTCATGGTGTGCGGCAATTGCATTAATTACATAGCCTGTTTCGCCGTATTTTTTAGCCAGATCAGCGCCGATTTGAGCATGCGTACCCTCTACATCATGATCTATAGCTTTACCTATATCGTGCAGCAGACCCGCTCGCTTGGCCAATTGTTCATCAAGCCCCAATTCGGCAGCCATTATTCCCGCTAAATAGGCAACCTCTTTGGAATGTTGAAGTACATTTTGCGCGTAACTGGTACGATATTTCAGCCTGCCGATGAGCCTGATTTCTTCAGCATGCAGTCCATGCACGCCTGTATCAAACATAGCCTGTTCACCTGCTTCACGAATTGAATTTTCTATTTCCTTCCTGTTTTTAGCCACCACTTCTTCAATACGCGCAGGATGAATGCGTCCGTCCTGAATCAGCTTTTCCAAGGAATTCTTGGCAATCTCCCGCCTTACGGGATCAAAAGCGGACAGTATTACAGCCTCAGGCGTATCATCAATAATCAAGTCTACTCCGGTGGCTATTTCCAAGGCGCGTATATTGCGTCCTTCGCGTCCGATTATTCTGCCCTTCATTTCATTGTTAGGCAAATCCACCACCGATACGGTATTTTCCGCAACATATTCACTGGCACATCTTTGTATGGCTACTCCAATAATCTCTTTGGCCTTTTTAGCCGCCGTGATTTTAGCCTCATCCTCAATTTGTTTTATAAATTTAGCGGCATCGTGTTTGGCCTTGTTTTCAAATTTAGCCATTAAAAGATTACAGGCATCTTCAGAAGTCATATTAGAGATTTTCTCCAATATATGGTTTTGTTCTGCAATCAATTCCTTGTATTTAGCTTTATCTTCCTGAATGCTTTTTAGTTTTTGAGCTATTTTTTGGTCGTTTTTTGTAATTTCATGTTCTTTGTGTTCCAATAAGCCCAAGCGCCGTTCAAGATTTTCCTCTCGGCTAAGCAGTCTTTTTTCCATGTTTTGCAGTTCTTTACGTCGTTCACGGGTTTCCTTTTCAAATTCGGCGCGTCCTTGATATAGGCTGTCCTTAGCCTCAAGCATAACTTCTTTACGTTTGGTTTCCGCTTCTTTTTCCGCTTCGGCTAAAATCTTTTTTGCAAGTCCTTCCGCATTTAATACTTTACTTTCAGCTAAGTGTTTTCTTATCAAATAGCCGATATATAGGCAGGCTATACTTAATAAAAACAGTAGTATTACATACAAAAATTCGCTAATTTTGCCCACCCCCTTCCTAAGGAGTTGTTATTTATTAAAAGGTTGTTTGTTTGTGACAATTTATGTTTTTTTGTTCTGTGACAATATTATCCAATTTAACATCATACAAAGACAAGGGCAACAAATCAACCAACTGGAAATCATATGCCAGGCCAATTTTATACGGGTTTGGTTTTATTTCAAGCAGCCTGTCATAATAGCCGCCCCCATACCCCAGACGTCCGCCTGTAATATCAAATGCAAGACCCGGCATAATTATTACCTGTATATCTTCTAAAGCCAATGGACGGATATATTGTTTTTTAGGCTCTAAGATTCCGTATGCTCCAACGGCAAGCTCTTTATCAAAATCTCTTAATTCACTGATTAATATTTTTCGTCTGTCTTTACAAACCAATGGAACGGCTGCTTTTTTGCCTGATGCTATCAGGTGTTTAATCATCGAATGCGTAGCCGCTTCCTTAGCATAGGAAACATAACACATTATAATAGAAGCTTCTTTTACCCTTTGTATATCAAATAGTTTTTTTTCAATTTGCCGGCTTTTTTCTTTTACCTCGGTTTCTGTAAGTTTATCCCGCTTTTTTCTGATTAGTTTTCGGATAATATTTTTTTTATATTGGATATCTTTTTCGTTCAAAATAAGTTTATTTGTTGTAATTGTAATATTAACCTGAGTCTGACATAAAAGTTGTTGGTTTTGTTGTTCTGTAGGGGCGCGGACAAGCCACAATGTCATTAAGTTAAGGAAATTGTCATTCTGAACGGAGTGGAGTGAAGAATCTGTCCACGTATGCGTACAGATTCTTCGGCCTCCGGCCTTAAGAATTACAGGCTAAAAAAACCTTTTCATTATAGTAACGTGAATTCGACATAAAAGTTCTTGATTTTGTTATCTTGTAGGGGCGGGTTTCAAACCCGCCCCTACAGCAAGAGGGGATATGTCACTCTTCTACAAAAATTTTACGTCAATCAAATCTATACAAAACACCAACTAGC
>JAJRXT010000023.1 GCA_024276125.1 bacterium | reverse complement strand
TTTTATATATCAGCTAGTTGGTGTTTTGTATAGATTTGATTGACGTAAAATTTTTGTAGAAGAGTGACATATCCCCTCTTGCTGTAGGGGCGGGTTTGAAACCCGCCCCTACAAGATAACAAAATCAAGAACTTTTATGTCTAACTCACGTTATACTATAATGAAAAGCTTTTTTTAGCCTGTCATTCTTAAGACCGGAGACCGAAGAATCTGTCCCCGTAAGCGAGCAGATTCTTCACGGAATTTATCCTCGAGCAAAGCGAAGGACTCCATCTCGTTGGCAATGACAGCTAATAAAATTAAACAGCTTTGGTTTCTTAAAGAGAACTCTAGTAGCCATTTTATATTTTAATGTTCGTTTGAGATTTGTCATATCTTATGCGACTGGTTAATCTCTTATTGCATAAAGTGACTTACCTTTAAGAATGGTGGATTCGGGGCAGCTTAATTGCTGTTTGACGTTCCTTAAACATATAAGAATGCCTGTTATATAAGACCCCTTAATCCACCCTACAGAAAAATATTGTATTTCTTGCGTAACATGAATTAATAAGGTCTGGGATTTAAAATATCTATGTCATAACCGGAAAGTATAGTGTGCATAGAGCTGTATCCCGGAGGGCTGTTTTTTGTTTGCGCCATAATTCTAAAAGTAGTAATTCTGCTATTGGGCATAAAGACCTTCTTTTCAAAACGCCCGTTTTCTACCCTTATTTTTATAGGAATGCCATTTAAATATAGGGTAGCCTGAGCAATAGAAGTATCGTCAATATTTCCAGAGACAATAATAGGATCGCCTTCTTTTACGCCTTGTTTACCGTTTTCAGGAGTATCTAATCTTACCATAGGCACGCCAGGAGGCGGGTTATAAAATATTTTAACCTCTCTTTTACCTACCGAACCCCTGGCATTAAAGGCGAAAACCGAAATTTCATTTATACCCTTTACCATCGCAATTTCAACCTCAAAACTACCGTTTACCACCTCTACTAATTGAGTGATGTCATTTATGGTAACAAAAGCTTTTTTTACATCTCCGCCTATTTCGCCTGTCAATCTATACAACGTATCGCTGGTAGTATTGCCGGAGGGTAGGTCTATATCTATAACCGTAGCGTTTTTTTCTCCCGATACCGATTGTCCTTGGCTGGATAGCAGTGGTGATGTTGGGCTGCCGTGAAGTGAATTACTGCCAAGCGTTCTGGTGGATGAGGTAATATCCAGTTTAGATGATTTATTGATTTTTTGATTATCATAAGCAAAAGCTAAACTCTGAGATTTAGCGCCGGTTAAAGATGACATAGACTCATTTCTTCGGGATTTGTCATAATCCAATGTGGGAGCGCTTTTTGCCGTGTAATCAACAGAATCTAAAATAGCGCTATCAACATTATCAGAAACGCTAACCTTATGAGTTTGTTTGTTTATTGTGCCTAATTGAGTCTGGTTTGTTTGATTAGCTGTCTCTTGCGGCATCGCAGCTTCTGCTAATCCATTTGTTTGCCGCATTGTTTTTATACTGGCTTGCTGTGATGTTTTTTGGTAGCTGACTCGGCCTTGACTAATCTTTCTATATATTGCCGAACTTGCCGTCTGTTCTAATTTAATGCTATTTTTAGCTGTAAATTGAAAAGACGCTGTTTCCAATTTAGCCATTCTGACTTGTTTACTGCTGAATGTTCTTTCATTCAGGTTTTCTAATAGATTATTTGAAGATAAAAGATTCTTATTGGTTCTGTTTTCAGCGTTAAGTAAAGTTTTCTGCCGGTTCATGGTTTCAAACTTTTGATAACTTTTGACTTGCTGCTCTTTTACCGGATTGACTACATCTAAATTTGAAGTCTCGCTAATTTCGCGGGCGGCTATTTTACTTTCTGCTCGATACGATATGCTGGGGCGAATAGATTTAACCTTGGCGTTGTTATGTTTGCTTTTATTTTGTTGATATGAAAGCTTGCGCTTGAAATATTTTTTATCGTGTGTGTTGTTTGACAAATTGCTTGTTTTGTTCTGCTTTTCAACTTCTTTTTTGCGTACATATTCTAAGGCGAAGCCGCTTTTTATAAGCGATGAGTTTTCAACTTTTGCAGTGTAAGTTGTTTTTTTAGACATCCTGTCTATTTGTACGTTTTCTTTTGGTTCGCGCAACCTATCCGTTGCTTGTGTTATGGGTCTATTGTGAGTAATCTTGTTTTTTTTAAATAATTTATTGCTTTGCTTGCTGTAGCTTATTTTATGCTGCTTGTTGGTTAAAGCCTTTGAAGTCTGCCTTCTTGGTTGATAGTCCAACTGTTTTTTTAAGATTTGACGCGATTGTGAAGCTGTGAGTTTGGTTGCTTGCGTTTTTTCGCCTTGAGGAATAAATTTTGTCGTTTTGTTCAACTTTAGTTTAAAGTTGGAATCCTGTTTAAAAGCTTTGTTGTTTTGACTGCGGTTCAGCTTTTGAAGTAATTGGGTCTTATTGCCTTTACTAAATTTTGTGTGTCTTGAATCGGCAAATTTTATTTGCTTTTTATTAAAAGATTTCAGGGTTCCTTTATATTTTTTAATACTGGTGTGCGTATCCAGTTTGGCAATTCTTTTGGGTTTAACTGATACGATTTTTTGTTTCAGCTCCAGTTCACGTTTTACGGCTTTGGCTATTTGAGTAGGTTTATTAAATGTATTATTTTTAGGCTGCGCTGGTGTAAATTTGGGTAATGAAGTATCTTGAGGCTTATTTACAGATTTACTGGCAGCTTTTTTTAGTGATTCCAGTTTTGTTTTAGGCGCTAGCGCCCGACGTTTACCTTTTTGAGGAAATGTTTTGTGAGTCTTTTTTTTTCTCACCAATTTATCTGTTTTTTTATTATCCCCTTTGGTATTTTTTTTATCTTTAGCCATGGACGGCATATTAATAAACCTGATGGCATTCAGTTCAAATTCTTTGGCATTTTTTTGGGGGGGATTGGGGACGGAAAAAGCTACTAAAACCAATATTAAAAAATGGATAAGTAAAGAGGTTACTAAAGTAACGCCTTTTTTGGGAGTACTGATTCGACCGTATCTCATTTTTTCTCTAACTCTTTGTAATGGTTCTTGTAAAAAGCCATAAAAAACAAATTGTTCGCATTGAAGCAAGAACAAAAAAACATATCTTGAGACTAGTTAGAATCAAGCGGGACTCATGTTTTTACTAAGGCATAACGATTTTTTACTAGATCATCATTTATTAAAAAATAAAAAATTTATGTTTAATCTAAGCCAACTTCTAATTCTTAGTTTGCAATTTGTGTGCCCTTGGCTTTGAACATAAGTTTCTTAGGTTCAAATGTCAATGCCGTTGACTTAAGGTTATTTATGTTATGTCTCGAGGTATACCACTCCGAAACCAATGCTCACCGCTATATATTTCGGGATGAGACATCCAGAAATATATAATTAATACAGTGATGGTTAATAACTTACGTAAAAAACATAACAACAACATTGAGGCGCTAATGTTGAATTTCGTACATCAACCAAATCTACATTTTACTTTTGTTGCGCAAAACCTGCTTCTTTGACGTAGGGTGGAATCAAGCCCATATTATAAAAGACGTCAAAAGATATTTTGGGCTTACGTTTTTTGATAGTCTAACAACAATTGCAGGGGTGGTGGATTCGGGGTACTCATTGTATAAGTTGCGATCTTTAAGAGTTATAACATATAACTGTTATACAAGACCCCTTAATCCACCCTACATTGTAGTTAGATTTTTGCATAACATACTTATATTAAGTTGGATAAATTCCCATGAATAACAGTATAATTACCAATTGAAAAGCAACTTAGTATAAGATAATCCGAAAAATCAATATAAAAAAATCGTTAATGTATGTATTGGTTGTTTACGCTAGTGGTATTATGTGCGGATGGGGGGAAAACGAGCATTTCCGGCAGAAGATTCCCGATTCACAATTAGATAATTTGTTTTATCCACCCTCCTTCCTTAAAGCGCTAAGTTAGAGGTAACCCACCTATGTTATATTATATAGCATAGGAGCCAAAAAAACAAATAAAATATAAAAAAAACTCACCTGTCAAATAAATCTAATTGGCGGTACTTACTAGTCGGAAATTTTATCGGGTATTTTCCGGTAAAGCATGCAGCGCATACCCGATTTTCCATGGGCTTAATGGCCTCTAACATTCCCTCTACACTCAAATAAGCTAATGAATCGGTGGTTAGATATCTGGAAATCTCATCAATCTGATGAGTAGCGGCGATTAATTCCTGACGCGTAGGCGTGTCTATACCGTAAAAACACGGATACTTGGTGGGCGGAGAACTAATTCGCAGATGTATTTCCTTAGCTTTTGCCCGACGAAGCATTTTAATTATTTTGCGGCTGGTGGTACCGCGTACAATAGAATCATCAATTACTATTATGCGTTTGCCCTCCAGCAGGCTTTTTACTGCGTTTAGCTTTATTTTTACCCCAAAGTGCCGGATAGACTGCTTGGGTTCGATAAAAGTCCGGCCTACATAATGATTACGTATAAGCCCCTCGGCAAACGGAATACCGGATGCCTCGCTGTATCCCAAGGCAGCGCCGATACCCGAATCAGGAACTGGAATGACTAAATCAGCCTCTACCGGATTTTCTTTTACCAGCATATGTCCCAATTTCCTTCGGGTAAGGGTCACATTAAGCCCATTAATATCGCTGTCAGGACGAGAAAAATAAATATACTCAAAAACGCAAAAACTTTCTTTTTTGGACGGAAAAGGTTTGTATGAAGTTAGACCGTTTTTATTTATTACAACCAGCTCGCCAGGTTCTATATCTCGAACAAAATCAGCTTCCAGTAAATCAAGAGCGCAAGTCTCAGACGCTAAAATGTAAGCGCCGTCAAGCTTGCCCAAACATAAGGGACGAAAGCCATAAGGGTCCCTAACCCCAATCAGTTCGTTACGGTTCATGATTACAATACTATATGCCCCTTTTATAAAATTTAAGGCATAAACCAAAGCTTCTAAAAAATCTTCACAACCTGAACGAGCCAATAAATTTACGATTATTTCAGTATCCAAACTGGTTAAAAAGGTCACTCCTTGGTCCTCAAGAGAATCTCTGATTACCTGAGTATTTACCAAATTGCCGTTATGCGATATAGCTATAGTGCCGTCAGCATAGTCAACCACCATGGGCTGTACGTTGTTTAGAGTACTTTCACCTGTAGTTGAATAGCGAATATGTCCTATGGCTGTAGAGCCCTTTAATGAATGCAGGTTCTCCTCGGTAAATACATCGGCAACCAATCCAGTTCCTTTTACGACACGCAGCTTGTGACCGTCAGAAGAGACAATCCCCGCCCCTTCCTGTCCCCTGTGCTGTAAGGCATACAGCCCCAAATAGGTAAGATTGGCCGCCTCAGGATGCTCATATATACCAAAAACTCCGCAATGTTCTTTTAATTTATTAAACATAATTTATTTTTTCTTACTTTCTTTGCATTAAAGCGGGGATAGCCCCGCGCCAGCTTTGATTTAATTTGCTTAAAGGTAACTCCAAAATATCATCTATGAGCAATTTATCACTAATTACGTTACCTAAAACTTTAAAGGGCAAATTATATTCTTGCGCTATTCTCTCTACACCGGCTAAATTATCCTGCCTAGTCGTAACCAAAATCCGCCCCGGCGCTTCATTAAATAAAGCAATATCCGCTCTTGTCCCATCCAACCCAATGTGAGCGCCCAAACCAGCATTATAATTAATCAGAGCGCATTCGGCCAGAGCAGCGCCCAAACCGCCTTCTGATAAATCATAAGCAGACTGCAACAGCCCGTCTTCATTAGACTTTAAACAAAATTTATGCAGATTTTTTTCATGTTCCAAGGAAAAATCCGGCAGTATACCTAAAATATCACCGGTAAGATACTTTAAATACTCGCTACCGCCAAGTTTTGCAGAATCCTTACCTAATAATATGATTATATCGCCGGTTTGCTTAAACCATGGCGTAAGCGTTTGGCCTATATCATCCAATAAACCCACCATGCCGATAACCGGAGTCGGATAAATACCCTCGCCGGATGTTTCATTATAAAAACTGACATTACCGCCGGTAACAGGCGTACCGAAGTATTTACAGGCATCCGCCATACCTAAAACCGCCTGCTCAAACTGCCACATAGCCTCCGGCTTTTCAGGATTGCCAAAATTAAGGCAATTGGTAACCGCAAGCGGTCTTGCTCCCGTACATACTAAATTACGCGCCGCTTCCGCTACAGTCAGCATGCCGCCTATATACGGATTCAAATAACAATAGCGGGAATTACCGTCTAAGCTAAGCGCTAGCGCTTTTTTTGTACCCTTAATCCGTATAAGCGAAGCGCCCGCGCCGGGCAGCAGACTGGTATTAGTGCGCACCATATGATCATATTGCCGATAGACCCATTCTTTACTGGCAATGCTAGACCGGCTCAACATATCAAGCAGTAATTTATTATAGTCAACCGGCTCTTTAGGTAATTTTGCATCAGACAGCTTATCCAGATAAGCCGGTTTATTGCGCACACGAGTATATAGCGGAGCCTCATTGGTCAGCGCCTTAACCGGAATATCAGCTTCTAATTTGCCGTTATTAAATACCTTAAATCTTTCATCATTAGTTACGCGTCCGATTTCAACACAATCCAAGTCCCATTTATTAAATATATCAAAAACTTCCTGTTCCCTACCCTTTTTGGCTACCAATAACATACGCTCCTGTGATTCAGAGAGCATAATCTCATAGGGAATCATCTCTTTTTCTCGCTGCGGTACCTTGCTTAAGTCTATTTCAATTCCCATATCGCCGCGATCGGCCATCTCAGCCGTAGAACAGGTAAGCCCTGCGGCGCCCATATCCTGAATACCGATAAGACAATCCGTCCTCATAAGCTCTAAACAGGCCTCCAATACGCGTTTTTCCGTAAAGGGGTCGCCAACCTGCACGGTAGGACGCCGCTCGGCAGATGACTCGTCAAATTCCTCAGAGGCCATGGTAGCGCCATGTATACCGTCGCGTCCGGTTTTAGAACCCGCATAAATAACTGGATTACCCTCGCCCTGCGCCTTACCTAAAAATATACGGTCGGCTTTGGCAATACCCAAACAAAATACATTAACCAGCGGATTTTGCGAATAAGTAGGGTCAAAATAAACCTCGCCGCCTATGGTAGGCACTCCCATGCAATTTCCATAATCGGCAATACCGGATATTACATGCTCAAATAAATAACGGTTATGCGGATTATTCAATTCCCCGAATCGCAAGGAATCCATAAGGGCGATAGGCCTTGCGCCCATGGTAAAAATATCGCGCATTATACCGCCCACTCCGGTAGCCGCTCCCTGATGCGGCTCTATAAATGAGGGATGATTGTGGCTTTCTATCTTAAATACGGCCACCTGCCCATCGCCAATATCTATAATACCGGCATTCTCACCCGGCCCCTGCACCACGCATCCGCCGGTAGTCGGTAATTTTTTTAGTATGGCTTTAGAGCTTTTATAGCTGCAATGCTCAGACCACATAACAGAGAATATACCCAGTTCGGTATAATTGGGCCGCCGGCCTAAGATATTTACAATTGTTTGGTACTCTTCAGGGGAAAGCCCGTGCTGAACAATAAGCTCAGGCGTTATTTTCGGTTCTTTATTATTCATATTGTTTGTCTATTTAGTAACTCATGTTACGCAAAGCTAGTTTCTTAAAATGGCTATTAGAGTTAACTCCGAAAAAGATTACATTCTGTCATTCTGAGGCCGGAGGCCGAAGAATTTCTCAGCCTACGGGGGTAGATTCTTCGGTCTTCGACCTCAGAATGACAGGCTAAGAAAAGCTTATTTACTATAGTATAGCAGTATTGAGTCTACAAAGGTCGGGCTTAAGCGACGAGGCCGACTATCATGTCACTTATAGACTGCAAATTAGTATTAAAATTTGGGGCTACATTTCAAATTTTTCCATAAATTGCATTGTCCGTCTGTCATAATATCGCTCGCCGCAATTTTTACAGACAGGAATTTTTATTGGACGATAAACAATATCATCACCCATCATAAATTCTTCTTTTACTTCTGTTAAATTAATTTCATCTCCATGGCAAATGATACATTTCATGGTCTTATAATAGAATCAAATATAAACCTGCCGTCAGCCGAACCCCAAATATCCTCCACACAGCGTTCAGGATGCGGCATCATACCTAAAACATTTCCCTGTTTATTACAAATTCCGGCAATATTACCCACAGAGCCGTTAGGGTTGACGTCATCATTTATATTGCCGCTGGCATCGCAATACTGAAATATGATCTGCCCATTATCACGCATAGCGGCCAATGTACGCTCATCGGCATAATAATTACCCTGCATATGCGCAATCGGGATACGCAATACCTGATTATTGCTACACTGTTTGGTAAAGGGGGTATTATTATTTGCTATGCTAATATAGACATAATCACAGATAAACTTAAGCTGCGCATTATCACGCATAGCCCCGGGGAGTAATCCGGTTTCTAATAGAATCTGAAAGCCGTTGCATATTCCCAGCAAGAGGCCTCCGGCCTCCGCATAGGCTTTAATCTGTTTCATTACCGGTGAAAAATGCGCAATAGCCCCGGGACGCAGATAATCCCCGTATGAAAACCCGCCGGGTAGTATAATGCAATCATATTGACCTATTTTATCGGTCTTATGCCATATAAAGTCAACTTCCTGACCCAACACATGCCTTATCACATGATAACAGTCATGATCGCAATTTGAACCGGGAAACACTACAATTCCAAATTTCATGATTTAATTATTCATCTCTCCAAATTTTTGTGCAGGCTAAACCGCTTTTGACACTTTTATTTCTACCTGATAATGAAGACGATTTAAAAAATTACAGCAATCATCCCATGACAACCCAAACTTAGGTTCTATCTCTTTGTTATCAATGTTTTTGCCAATTTACAAGCAAAAATCAACTTACTGTTACTTTCTGATTTTTAACCTTCCGTTTTTATAAACGCAAAAATTATGCAATAGTTTATCCGAATATTTTTCTAAAATTGCCTCAACTGTTTTTATTTTCTCATCAGCCTTTGCACCTTCAAGCCTCAGTAATAAAACCCCCGCATGAGGCAGTTTAGAATTATAAACCAACTCGCCAAAATCCTTATCCATAGTAATAACGATTCGATATTCAGAAACCGCCATATTCAGCACTTTTTTATCCGGCATTTTGGGTTCTATATCCCGTATGTTTTTTACGTCATATCCCCTGCGTAAAAGCCAAAGCTCTACTTTTTTACCTACCCCGGCATCAATTAGGAATTTAGGCTTTTTCTGCAGCATTTAAACACCTGCACCTACCTTAAAAACCTGTTCTTCACTCACTAATTCAACAGCGTGAAGCAAAGCAGCTTTAATATCTTCAGGCTCCAGCTCGGGATAGTCTTCAAGTAATTCCCGAGGTGTAATTCCCCCTGCCAATGCTTTTAAAATTTGTTCAACAGTAATCCTTAGCCCCCTAATGGTAGGCTTGCCAACCATTACATCAGGATTGACCGTAATTCTGTCTAATAAGCATTGAACCGCCATTTACTATCTCTCCTTATCCTACGCACTTCTTTACAATTCCGGTTATCGCTAGACATTAAATATAAAATAAAACCCAAAACCAATGGATTAATCACCCAAGCTTTTAAGCAGCCCTGCCCGTAAGCCAATCAAGGTTAGTCCCACAACTTCCCTGCGCTTCTCGTCATAGCGCAAAATAACGCCATCACCAATATCCATACCTATCGCTGGCCGGGGTTCGCCGATTGAAAGATAAAGCACATCCGCCTCTTCATCGTAATCCCAATCAATTTGGGTGGGTTTTTCTAAGATTTTTACCGCTTCCATATTATTACCCTCTTGCCCAATGGCCGATTTGTCAAATAAGCTGTCAGAATAAATCCATCATTAGAACTCACTTCCCGATACACCGCTACTAAAAATTTGCTAGTTAAAGGTGTTTTGGGATAAAAACGTATGGCCAGTAATTCGCCGAAATCGCCTTGTTGGATTAGGTCAGGCTTTGCTAATGTATCTAAAATTTGTTCCCGTTGAAGCTCCATTTCTGGATGACGATATACTATATGTTGCCACCGTTCCACCGTCAAACGAATGGGAACATTGTTGTGCGAATATACAATTAACATTTAATTAACTTTATCAACCAATATTAACCCTAGACTATCCTAAAGCTGTCCACCAGGGTGCAGCGCCGCTCACGCGTAAAATTTATCGCAGTAGTCAGTCCTTCGCCGGTGGGGCTGGCAATGGTAAATGAGGTATAGCCTTCTCCCAAAAATCCCAAACCGGCATATGAGGGACCGTTTTTGATAAAAATCGTAGTGTTTATTGTACGCGCCATTTTACTTAAATTGTCAATGTTGCGCGAGTGCATAACCGCAGTATGACCATTACCCTGTTCTACATCCTTAGCCAATCTGATAGCCTCATTCACATTGGCCACCCTAACCAGCGGCATAATCGGCATAAGCTGTTCAGTCCAGAATAAAGCGTGATCCCTGTCCACTTCAGCTACAATAAGCCTGATATCTTTGCGGGTTTCCACTCCGATTTTATTTAATATAAAGGATGCGTCTTTTCCTACATAGTCCTTATTTATTACGCCCTCCCTACCGGGACCATTATCTTTTTGTATAACCAGCGATTTTAAGCGCTTAACCTGCCAAGGACCTGCAATATATGCCCCTGCTTGTTTCATCTGCCTTTTTAGCTCATCGGCTATCTGCTCTACAGCGATTATTTCCTTTTCCAATATACAGACCATATTATTATCAAATGAAGCGCCGGCTATTATATCACGCGCCGCCTGCGGAATATCTGCCGTCTCATCCACTACTACCGGCGGATTACCCGGGCCTGCGCCGATTACCTTTTTCCCGCTCTGCATAGCAGCGCGAACCACACCGGGACCGCCGGTAACTACAAGCAGACGTATCCCCGGATGCTTCATAAGCGCCTGCGCCGTTGCGATAGTAGGCTCGTTTACCGCAACAAGCAGATTAGCGGGTCCTCCGGCCTCAACTATGGCTTCATTTAATACTTGGAGAGTCTTTAAGGATACGCGCTTGGCATTGGGATGCGGATTAAAAACCACCGCATTACCTCCGGCAATCATACCGATACTATTATTTATGATAGTGGCGATTGGGTTGGTAACCGGAGTAATCGCCCCGATAACGCCATAAGGCGCCCGCTCTATTAATACAAGCCCGTGATCTCAGGTATAAGCTTTGGGCTGTAATATTTCAACCCCGGGGGTTTTACTTGCAGCTAACAGATTTTTATTTAGTTTATCCTGATAGCGTCCCCGCTTTGTCTCTTCTATACACAGCTTAGCCAGCGCTGCGGAATGTTCTATCGCAGCCTTACGCATACTGGCTATGATATTGCCTCTGGTCCCTAATGATAGGGCGTCCAGCTTTTGTTGAGAGCATCCGGCGGCCTCCACCGCTTTATCAATATCGGCAAAACCGCCGCTTGAAGCGGTATTTATTTTGCCGCTGCATCTTTTAGGCGAGTTAGCAGGTGGAATACCTGTTGGCTGTATATTGGATTGTGCAGGTATAGATGATTGTGCCGCTGGTCCTGATTGAGACAGGCGCTCAGCTACGCGTTTTACTATATTTTTTATTTGTGTTTCGTCTAATTGCATGATTTATAACCAGTATAACAATGAAATAGCGCACCTTACAGTGCGGGCGATTCCCTGTAGCAGCCGACCTTAAGGTCGGCTGCTACAAAAAAAGGGGCGCTTTTGCGCCCCTGTATGATCAATCAATTGGAGTTAGTTTTTCAGGTACTCCTGTTTGTTCTTTTTGATAGACAACATGTCCGTTTATTTCCCATGTATCTACAATAGCCATAATTGCAGCGTCTACCGGCTTATTATTGGTACGATTGCTCTGACGGGCGGCGCTGCCTGTAGCATAAAGTACAATCTCGCCTACATTGGCGTCTACTGTATCCACCGCTACTACATAAGCAGGCTTTCCGTACCGGAATTAACGTCTAATTGTTTAAGTGTCAGTAGCTTAAGCCCGGTCAGACTACTCACCTTCTGGCTGGATACCACAGTACCTACTACTTTACCCAACAGCATGATTTAATTTAAATTCTCCGTTTTAATATGGAAATGGCGCCTATTTATTGGCGCTGGCGCGTCCCAATGGTAATACTTGGTCAACATTGACGTGCGGTCTGGGGATTACATGTACTGAAATTACTTCGCCCACTTGTTCCGCCCCGCGCTGGCCGGCGTCTATAGCGGCTTTTACAGCGGCTACATCTCCCCTTACGATAGTGGTTACATATCCGCCGCCGATTTTTTCATAGCCGACTAATTCGACTTTAGCTGCCTTAACCATGGCATCCGAGGCTTCGACCATTGCTGCAAACCCCTTGGTCTCGATCATCCCCAATGCTTCCGCCATTTACATACCTCCTTATAGGATAAATTATAATCAAAGATAATTTGGGGTTTGACAGGTAAATCAACGTACCCCCAACATATAGTTAGCTGTTTATTTTTTATAGCTGAATTGTTGTTATCTTACTGCATGATATTATAAGATTATACTAATACTGTCAAGTCAATTCTTAAAAAGCATATTGCATACAAACTGTTTTTTTATTATACTCATTTTACAGGATAACCTATTTAGATAGTATAAATTAGTTTGGATTTGTATATATAATGAAAGCAATTACCCACATATATGCTTCGGCTGTTTTAGGCGGAATTGTATATACAGTTTCCAAATCAGCAGCAATGTCGCTTACAGCTTTTTTATCCGGTTTTCTGATAGATTTAGACCATCTGCTTGATTTTTTTCTTCTTTCAGACCAAAAGTTCTCAATTAGCGTCTTCTTTGACTGGTTTCATAATGACAAATGGGATAAAATAGTTGTAATTTTTCATTCATACGAGCTTTACGTCCTGTTAGCAATCACTGCCTATCATTTTCCGAACCATATTTTACAAGGCCTTGTATATGGCATAGGGCTTCATTTATTACTGGATCAAGTTTGGAATTGCTATTTGGGTAATGACAATCACCTCTCCGTATGGTTATACTTCTTGTCCTACCGTATTTATGCGGGATTTCATAAAAATAAACTCCGCTCCGATAAGCGCGCTTAAATAAAAACGAGTTGACTTTTAGAACACTTTGTGTTACAATAAGTAAATCTCATCAATCATTAATTCGCTTTCTTGTAACATATCGGAGGGTAAGATGAATAATTCGCCGATTATTTCTGTCCCCGGTATAAAGGGCACAAAATTAATTAATATCAACTCCTTAGGACATGATATTATTTGGTCCGGCCTGCAAAGTGTGTATGAATCCATTCATGATCTGGCGCTGCAAGAAGATGCTGAGCATGAAATTAACCCTTTATCCATTATAGAGCGGGGTAATGTTGAGGATTTGGCATATGCGCAGGCTTTTTATATGTTAAGGGAAAAAGTTAACCCAAAAGTCTATATTTTTGCATATGACTGGCGTAAATCATGTGTTTATAATGGTAGAAAGTTGCTGGATTTTGTACGTCACATAAAGGATAAATTAAATTTTAATGCAAGAAAACAAAAACAGCCGGATAGAGTAGAGAATTTCAATTTTGTAACCCACAGTATGGGAGGGCTGGTATTTTCATGTTTTTTAAAGGAATTAAACCATGATTATTCGCTTATGGACCAGGCTGTACTTACTGTACCGCCTTTTTTGGGCGCTATTGATATATTGGTGGCTTTGATTATCGGAGAGGGCGGCGTAGAACTTTCCATTTTTAATAAAAATGATGATTTCCGCAAAATATGCCGCAGTTTTCCTTCCAGCTTTGAACTTTTACCGGTATATAAAGGAGCGGTAGAAAATGATTCAGGGGAGGACTATTCTCAGATTAAAGGCGACGATTCCTTTCCTATGATTTTTATGCCTAAATACTGGCAAAGTAATTTAGTGGAGACTAATGAAGACCAGCTTGTAGAAAAAAGAAGACTTATAGACATTTTTAAAACCAATCTGCATCGCTGGGCTGAATTCCGCAGGCAGGGTAAAATGTTGGATTTAAGACAATTACCGCCTGAAGTTGCTAAAAGAATCTTGATAATATGCGGTACCTGAGAGAAGACCAAACAAAGAGTAATTGTAGAAAAAGCCTGTTATTATATTAAAAACTACTTTGCCCTGGAAGAATGCGGCATTAACGACAAACCGCAGGCTGGTAATGGATATCATGACCGCAAAGGCGATGGCCGCGTATCCATAAAAAGCGCCGCCTGCTACAGTGATCATATTCTGACCTTATCTACAGACAGTAAATGGTATGACGGCGCCTCGCATGGATTCTTTTTAAATGACGGCCGGGTGCAGGGATTGATTTACCGGTTTATTAATCATCAGAATAACTTTTCCGGTTGGTTTGAAAGAATCGGAGGGCATATAAAAAATCAAAGCGCCCCTCGCGTTAAGACCTATCATGAATGATGGGTTGGTTCATATGAATTACATAAAGCAGGTTGGGTTGAGGAAACTTGTCATTCTTCAGCTTTCAGCCGAAGAATCTCCCCCCGCAATAGCAAGTAGATTCTTCACGGAGTTTATCCTCGAGCAACGCGAAGGGCTTACGCTTCATTCAGAATGACAGCTCTATTAAGTCATGTTAAGCAAACCCTGCTTTTAAATGTAGGGGGGGTCAAGCCCGTATAGCAAAAGAACCTAAAAAATGTGTTAGGCGTACGTTATCTGATAGCTGCGGACCCACCGTACCTGCAATTACTTTAAGCGCCAGGTGCGGTGGATTCGGGGTAATCCTTGTGTAATTTACTATCCTATTTACATAAGGATACCTGTTATATAAAGCCCCTTAATCCACCCTACAGCTATTTTTTGTAGTCGCCGACTGTAGGGGCGGGTTTCAAACCCGCCCCTACAAAGGAATAAAATGGGATTTCCTCTACTATTAAAAAAAGGGCTGTTTTAGTTAACTCCGAAAAAGATTATATTCCGTCATTTAAGGCCGTAGGCCGAAGAATCTCCCCCCGCAACTGCGAGCAGATTCTTCACTCCACAGGGAGAGCTTGCGGTTAAGTGGTAATCGCTGCCGCTGACAAACAACGGGTCTGTGTCAATATTACCGGTACCAGTCCAACCGCCTTGGATATCCGAGTAAGTTATATTAATTAAACTTGCGGACAAATATATCTCATTTGGCGCTCCTGCGGCGCTATCGCCCCACAAAATGCTGTTTAGCGCTGCAATTACAGAAAAATCATTGCAAAAAATTCCGCCGCCATTATTATTGGCCAAATTATTGCTAATGCTGCAATTGAGAATACTTGCCGAAAAGGACTCTCTGAAATAATTCCCCCGCCATAAACAGCCATAAGCATAGTTGCATAATTAGCTATAACATTTTCAGTGGGGTCAGATTCTCAAATCTAACCCCGAAGCCTTTGTTGTCGGATTTTTAGAATCCGACAACACAAGTTATAGATATTTATACAATTATGCTTAAGTCAGGGACGACCCAGAGTATTACCTTTGCACTAATAAACAATATAATTTGGGACAAGTCTGTTTGCTTATAAAGTCACTCTCCGAAAGAGTGGCGAATATGTGTTTATGGTTAAATCTATTATAATTTGACGGACATGAAAATATTGTTTTAATAAAAAAGCGTTCTTATGCCTATGTTATTTCAAATTAAACGAACCAAACCGAATATTGATTAACCGCCGTCAAATTTATGATTGACATTTATTAGCGCTCTTGCTATTTTTATTAGGGGGGGGAGAGGGGAATAATACACATTTAATTTATGGAAATCCTATGCCAGTAAAATCAGCAAGTTTTAATTTACGTACAGAGGGGTTTGGACAGATAATAGATGTTACCGCTCAAGTGGTCGAAGCTGTGCGCAGCTCCGGTTTAAATGATGGATTGGTAAATGTTTGTGTTGCCGGCTCTACCGCGGCGATTACTACCATTGAGTATGAATCCGGGGTTGTGCGCGATTTACAAGAAGCCATTGAGCGCATAGCTCCGCGCAATATACCCTATCGCCATGACGCGCGCTGGGGAGACGGAAACGGCTTTGCCCATGTAAGAGCCGCCTTAATCGGCGCTACATTTACTGTACCGTTTAAGAATAAGCGTTTGGAGCTGGGGACTTGGCAGCAGATTGTATTGTTGGATTTTGATAATCGTACACGTTCAAGAGAGGTTAAACTGCAACTGTTGGGAGAATAATTGGAGAATAACCGTGGATTACGCCTATTTGTTAAACCAGATAAAAACTTTTACCGGTAGCGAGCAGTTGTTTTCAGTAAGACTTGATAAGATGGCAGGCGACGCATCAGAACGCAGCTTTTACCGCCTTAAGTGCAACAAGAAAAAATCGTTCGTCTTGATGCGCTATAAACCGCCTCAACCCTCAAAACATGAAACTTTAGTAGAAGTATGGAAGTATTTTTATGATCAAAATTTGGGCGTGCCGGAACTGTATCACCACCACATCGAGGGGGGAGTGCTGTTTTTTGAGGATTGCGGCGATATTACATTAGAGCAATTAGCACACAATGAATCCCCCGAAAGATACTACCCTTACTATAAGCAGGCAATTGATCTGTTGCTCCGCATTCAGCAGGCCGGCAGTAAAAAAATCGATCGGCGGTGTCCTGCCTTTCGCCTGGCCTTTGATGCGGAAAAATTCTGTTGGGAATTGGATTTCTTTATAGAAAACATGCTTCAAGAAAAACTCCAAATAAAACTAGAATTGCAAGACAAACAAGAATTACAGACTCATTTTTTAAATTTAGTAAAAGTTTTGGCCGCCCAACCGCGCTATTTAACTCATCGGGATTATCACAGCCGCAATTTGATGATCAAAGATAATAAAGTCAGAATTGTGGATTTCCAAGATGCCAGATTAGGTTTATGTCAATATGATTTAGCATCGCTTCTAAGAGACTCATATGTAAAATTAGCCGAAAAAGAAATTGACAGCCTGCTGGAATATTATATAATCCAAAAGGAGCAAGCGGAAAATATATCAATCGATCGCAAAGCATTTCGCAGACTGTTTGACTACACCTCCATTCAGCGCAACCTAAAAGCAGTAGGAACTTTTGCGTATCTCGCCTGTAAGTGCGGTAAAACAAAATATTTAGATTATATTCCGCAGACCTTACTCTATGTAAAAACAAATTTAGCCAAATATCCTGAATTAACCCCCTTGCAAGAGTGTTTAAGTAAATATTTACCCGAGGTGCAATAAAAACTTGAAAGCCATAATTTTGGCCGCCGGTCTGGGAAGCAGATTAAGACCGCTTACCAACGATATTCCCAAACCGCTGGTTCCTTTTGTAAACACGCCCTTATTGGATTATCATATAAATTTCCTTAAGTCGTACGGCATAGACGAGCTGGCTATAAACCTGCACTACCTACCGGATAAAATCCGTCAGCATATTAATAAGCTGGATACGCCCGAATCCCTGAAAATACGATATTCATGGGAAGGCGATCTGCTGGGTACGGGGGGCGGGATAAAAAAAATGGCCAATCTATTGTCCCGCGATACTATAGTCATCTTAAACAGCGATATTTTAATCAACTTTGATTTATCTGCCGCTATTGCTTTTCACAAAAAAAATAAGGCATTGGCTACAATGGTCTTAAACCCGTATGAACCGTTAGGCAATAGAAAGGGCGTAGCCATAGATAGCCAAAACCGGATACGCCAGGTAGCAGATGCGCCGGATTGTGCAGAAGCTGATCTTAAGCAATTAATGTTTGCCGGTATTCATATTATAGAGCCGGAGTTAACCGAGTATATTCAAGACGATAATCCAAGTTGTATAAATGCGGATGTTTATCCATTGCTTATAAAAATGGGTATGCCGGTTTACGGATACGTTTTACCCAAAGACTGCTGGCGGCACGTGGGTACGGCGGAAAGTTACCTGCTGGCTCACAATGAGTTTATGGACGCCAAATTACCGTTTGAGATTCCGCTTGCTCAAGATGAGACGCGTATATGGAAGGGTGACAATGTGTTTATTTCCCTTAAGGCAAGATTGATTCCGCCAGTTATTTTAGGTAGTCATACTACGCTGGAGGCTAAATCCATAGTGGGACCGTATACCGTATTAGGAGAGGGCTGCCGGATAGGCGAGGAGGCCAGCATAAGCCATAGCGTACTTTGGGACGGAGTGCAAATCGGCGCTGGCAGCAGATTAAATAAATGCGTAACCGCCGCCGATACTGTAATTGACAGCTTTCAAATGTTTGATAGACAACTGATCGCATCCGGGCAGTATAGGGAATTTTAACGGTGCAAGACAGGCCAACATCTTAATTTTACTATACACAAAGAAATATAGAAGATTTGGGTACGTCCCAAGTATAGAACACCAGCAAAAAGTATTTGACAGGTGATATTATCATCTGTATACTATACTAATAAATATAAAAGATTTGGGTGCGTCCCAAGTCGATAGTTCTATGCGGTAGGTTGCGGCCTACCGCTTTTTGTTTTTTTGGAGGCTGATTTGGTACATAAAAAGGTTTGTATCTTTGTTGACGGCGAGAATTTTCGACATGCTATAGTTTCTTTATTACAGAATTTCAATCAACAAGATTATTTGCCTAGAGAAGCTAATTGGAGGGGACTTTTCGATTGGCTGGCTCAAGAAGCTTCTGATAGCAATTGTGAAAGAGTAAGAACATATTGGTATGTTGTTCAGGACATAGATTTTAGACCGTATAAAATTCCTAATAAATATACTAAATTAGAACAGATAAGAAAATTTCTTAGCCAGGATGTTGACATAAAAGCTGAATTAAAAGATTTGAGTGAAGAAGAATGCAAAAAAAGAATGTTGGAGTTGGTTAAAGAATTGCGTTTAAGAGAAAATAATATGAGAAAGCGGAAAAATGGCTGGGAAAAAATCCAAAATAACATTTCATCTGACCATTCAGCTATTGAATTTAGACGAGCCGGTAGTATTGTATATGATTTATTTAAAAAATCTTTGGGAATTGAAAAAGCATTAGACGTTAAATTGGCCGTTGATTTGATAATATTACGGGATATTTATGATGTTGCCGTTATCGTATCTGGGGATCAAGATTATGTACCGGCCGTTAACCAAATAAAAAATTATGGTAAGCGTGTTGTAAATGTAGTATTTCAGACAAGAAGCGGGAAGAAATTGCCGGGAGGAGCATGGAGATTAAATTGTGCAACAGATGACAGTATAACCGTTCCTTATGAGAAGCTTACTAATTACATAAATTGTATAGAAAAAGGGGGATAAACATGCGTAAACTAAAGGTAAATATTGACAGTCTGATTGATGCCATGGAAATTACCCATGAGGATATAGTCCATTACTTGGATACGGAAACCGGAGAGGTGGTAGATTTTTTGGGTGTGGACGAGAATGGAAATCGGCTTGATCCCGAGCAGGACGATCCTTATTTATACGACGATCGGTATATTAGACTAGAGTCCATTGAATCCTATGAGTCTTACAAGTTTATGGAAAAATTTATTTCTACAGTAAAGGATAGTCATTTACAAGAGTTGCTGGAGGTGGCGATTACAGGACGCGGGGTTTTCCGCCGCTTCAAAGATGTGCTTTTTGGATATCCCGAAGAACGCCAGCGCTGGTTTGCCTTTAAGCGGGAAATGATACGGCAATGGATTATAGACTGGCTGAAGGATGAGGATATTATTGTGGTGTCAGAGAATAAGTAGGATTATCGTTTTATGTTTCGGGGTGTCCCACCCCGAAACAAACCGCTTGAGTGAGCAGCCCCTTCGCTTCCATCTCAGGGTGACAGCAAAGGGTCTGTCAACGTAGTCTTTGTAACCTGAGTTCGACATAAAAGTTGTTGATTTTGTTGTCTTGTAGGGGCGGGTTTCAAACCCGCCCCTACAGCGGGAGGGGATGCGCCCCTCTTCTACAGAAATTTTACGTCAATCAACTCTATACAAAACACCAACTAGCTGATATATTTAAATGTTTTAGTTTTGCTTATATCGAACTCAGGTTATTTGTAGGTTGGGTTGAAGAATTAAACCCAACAAAGATTGCTTAACTGCAAGTTTAATGTTGGGTTTAGCGCCTCAACTCTGGCTACTGGCTTTGAAGGGGAGTAAGTAAGATGGGTTTTAGCCAAGTTAAAATAGATGAAATTAAGAAACTTAGTCTAGCTGAGAAAATTCTAATTGTTGAAGAAATATGGGATAATATTCTTAAAAATGAAGAATATCCAGAATTAACAGAAGCTCAAGCAACGGAATTGAATAAAAGAATTGACGCCTACCATGCAAATCCTAAAAGAGGCAGAACATGGGATGAGATCAAAAATAATTTCTGGCGGTCAAAGTAGTTGTTTATGTTAGTCAGATTTCATCCAAAAGCGGATATCGAACTGCATAAAGCACTGAAATGGTACTCTCAGTTGAAATTAGGACTTGATACCGGATTTATGCGTTGCATAGATGAGGCTATTTCCAGAATCAGAAGGAATCCTAAGATGTTTCCGGTTGCATTTAAAAACGCAAGAAGAGCAATGCTTAAAAGATTCCCTTACATCATCTATTATGAGATTGGTGAAAAAGAAATTATGATCTTAGCTGTATTTCATGCCAAACGTGATCCCAAACACTGGCAGAGAAGAGCCTAAAAAATTGCTGTATTAAAATATTTTTCGGTTTTTCTGGTATGATTCCAGAAAGACCGAAATTATTTCCCTGTATAAAACGGTTGGTCATTCTGCCATAGTCGATTCTTCTTCATAATCATCAATCAAACACACTTGTTTCTTGTTATCAATCTCTTGAGTAATAATTCTCTTTGACAGTTCTTGGCTTACAGCCTCTGCTCTTTTTTGAAAAAATCTCTCATAATCATTCTCCCAAACCCCAAACTCTTTTAAATCATTAATCAAATGGGTTTTCATTGTTAATGAGAGTTTATGATTATTCTCTTTAAATTTCTTCATATAAGTTGATGGTGATTTCGCACTTATTTATACTGACCAAGAACAATTCATACGAGTTGGTCTTTTATTTTAGCAACAGCGATAATGTTGGGTTTAGTGCCTCAACCCAACCTACTGGCTAAGAATTTCATTTATGCATTTATGGATGTCCGCTTTTATGTCTGACTCCCATATACGCAAAACCTGCCAACCTTGCTTTTGTAACTCTAGCGTAACTTTACGATCTCGCTTTTTATTAGAGTTTATTTTATTTGACCAGTATTCCTCATTTGTCTTCGGCATTATGAAGTTAGTTGGGTGACCATGCCAAAAATCTGAATCTATGAATACAGCAACTTTTTTTCGCCGGAAAACTATATCCGGCTTTCCGGGAAGTGTTTTGACATGTTTGGCAAAATATATTTTTCTTTTGCGTAATTCCCGCATAACTAATACTTCAGGCCTTGTGCCCGATGAACGAATATTTTGCATGTTCCTGCGTCGTTGTTCCGGCGTAAGATTATCCATTATCTAAGAAACTGAAAAATCCATGGAAAATGTTTCATCGTCAATTTTGTAAAAGTCTACGTCTGTTCTACCGTACTGCGTAAGATGTTCTAACGTGACTCTAGCCCCGTTTGGCACTCCCAACCTGTATCTGAAATACTCTCCGATAAGACTGTTATTATGCGGTGTTTCTATTGCTTTTCCATTATCCTGAGCTCGAGTGCATATCAACACTTTTCCATCATCTGTTAACAGCGTAAAATGCACCCTTATTGGTGGAAAGAAATCGGTTTGGTAAACATTTGACGGCAATCTGATGTATGCTTGATTTGGTTCGCGACCTAATTCTGGACGTTGTCCCCAATTTAAACCTGAGCGGGAAGGTAAGTTTCCATTTTTGCCCAATAGGCTTACATGTATATGTTCCAATCCTTCTATGCTATGTTTTTCGCGTTGTAAATTTGGAGTCTCTGCTTGCTCCCTCATTCTCCTAATTTGGTTAAAGCGCCGATCGTTATATATGGTTATCAGATTTTCAGCATCTGGATGATTGCAGTATACAGCTCGATTCAACAAATCAGAGAAATATTGGTTAGCTTCATCTGGCGGGCAAATCTCCATCGCCTCTTTTTGCCTGTTAAGGCAAAAAGCTTGTTGCGTATAATTGGCAGAACCAAGAAAAGCATATGTTGGAGTTTTCTTATTAAGCCAAGCATATATTTTAGAATGTACCTGCGGTGCATCTACTAAATAAGAACACTCAAAATTACTTGAAAGCTGTTCTTCCATTAAGTTCTTCAATGCTTCATGATTACTCTGCGAAATCCCATCGGCAGAAGTCATTCCGATTATTAACTTAACATTAATATTCAATCCATTCTTCTGAAGTGTTTGAATATGATGAAATGTCATAGCCGCGGTGGCATATCCGCTTACTATGCACAAAGAATCCGCCCCTTTTTTGGCAGGATTTAATAAGACATTTTCAAATAAATTTTCTCTTAACACGTAGTTCTGCCTCCTGAGCGCGGACACGGCAAACCGATATTCGGCTCAACCCACTCATAAGGAATATGCGCGAAACAATGGAGAATAGCTTCCAGTATAATTTTTGCCGCTAAAGGTGGAACGGCCATTCCCACCTGTCTCCTGACGCTTTCTTTTGATCCAGCGAATACAAAGTGATCAGGAAAAGTTTGAAGCCTTGCCCGCTCTCTGTTGGTTAACGCCCTATTTTCTGACCAATGATAGACGTGAGTTCCGCCTCCGCCGCTTCCCGTAACTGTATATGCAGGTTGATTAGGAGTGAGTCGTTTATATATTTGACTTATTTTAGCTCCCTTGACATTTAGTTGTAAGTGTTCAGGTATTGTAGCAGTAAAAGCATTTTCTCCCGGCTTAATGTATTTTAATCGCTCCACAACCCGAGAAGATTGTTTTGTAAATTCATGATTGAGTGCGTTTTCTGGTATAGGCGGAACCTCAATTGCTTTTTTAGCAGTGTTATCATAATGCATATATTTTTGAGGTGAAGGAACCCGGAAATCAACATTAATATCTTTTCTAATCCCGACAATGATAATACGGTGTCTCGTTTGTGGAATACCATACTCTTCAAATTTATATAGATGCGGCACAACCCTATATCCTGCCCGTTCAAAATCACGCAGTATGATCCTGAAAGTCTCTCCCTCATTCGCATTTCTAAGACCATTAACATTTTCAGCTAAAAAACATTTTGGCTGAAAATACTCAAGAAAATTCACCCCATAAGTGTATAAAGGGCCGTATGTGCCATTGATACCTTTTTGCTCCCCAACAACACTAAAATCATTGCAAGGAAATCCAAAAGAGAGAAAATCAATAACTGATATTTTCTCAAGCTTTTTAAAATCGATTTTTCTAATGTCTTCACAGATTACTGATTTTCGGCGCTCAGGCATAAGGTTGCTTCGGTATGTTTCACATGCGTCCTTATTATAATCTGTTGCCCAGACATGCTCATATTCCCAAGTCTCTTTTTGCAAAACAACTTTTGCCAGCTTCGTCCCCAAACCTAAGCCGCCGGAACCAGCAAATAATTCACCTGTTCTGAAGACAATTCGTTGCTTTTTCATATTTTCAATCCTCCGTTCTCAAGTAGATATGATAATTTGTTGAAATTATTTTCTACGAGTGCGGAGACATTTTCATGAATGGCCATGTTCTCAAGAACACATCTAACCCGTAATTTTTGGTGAGCTTCTTCCGGCAAATTCAGATGAATACGTCGAACGATTGATCGAGGTTCTTTCTTTCCGGTTATTTTGTAGGCACTCTTATTCATGATGTAAAAATATACCCAAGTCACGCTGTTTGTCAAGACCAAATATCTCTGTACTATACTAACCAAGAACAATTCATACAATTTGGTTTTTTATTTACCAGTAGCAAAAATTGTGAATATGTGTAGAACTTGGGCAGTTATGCGCATATTTACAATTTGAAAAAACAGGCAGCCTACCGGCAAAATGGTATAATATTATTTTTTTGATATCAAAACAAACCATATGCTCACTTTAAGGAGGCCGCCTATATGAAAATCTTGATGTTTAGCTTATCCTCAAACCGAAATTGTTAAAGGCAACGCATCCCTATAATGGTTTCGGCTTGAGACAAGCTAAACATCGATCAAACCGATCCCCCACTCATCAGGGCATTAAATCCGGCTTGCTCAAAATGTTTATCACAGGTCAATACATCTGTAATGTTATTTTCACGCATTACTACAAATGACAAGCAGTCTACCATACCCCAACCTTTGTCATCATACCTTTTGTATATATCAAATGCTTTTTTAAAAAGTGCGGGATTCAGTTTAACAACTGTAATCTCATCAGATGAACAAAAAATCTGAATAATTTTCACTGCTTCTTTTTTGTAATTCTTGGCTAAGGCATTGCCGATCTCAAACAATACCACATCTGTAGAAACCATTAGCACATTCTCATACTTTTTCGACAATACCAATGCTTGTTTATGATATTGATCCTTTTTATTTATTAAGGCTGCTACAAATGCCGTATCAATAAAAAGTTTATTTTGCATTATTGCCTTCCCGGGGATATAAATCGACTGTCTGCGAAAAATCCTCTGGCGCCTCAATTTTAATGCTTCTTAATTTTGACATAAGGCTTTGCTTTTGCTCTACCTTTTTACCAGTCTCAAAATCTTTGATGATTTTATATAAATCCTCCAAAAAGGCTTCCGGTATTTTTTGAATTTCATTAATAATAGCTTCTCGGGTACTCATTTTAAACAACCTTTGCGGTATAAATTTGTTTTTTTGTTTACGAATGAAAACATGTTACCATACTTAACACCCCATGTCAAAATACTTTTTGTCAACCAGTATACTAACCAAGAACAATTCATACGAGTTGGTTTTTTATTTCAGCAATAGTAGAAATTGTTAAAGGCAACGCATCCCTATAATGGTTTCGGCTTGAAACAAACCAAAACATCGAAAGACACAGAAGCGGATTATTTTTTATGCTTTTTCTTTTCCCTGGCGGTGAGAACAACGATCAAGCCGCCTAGGGCAAGAATAAATAAAAATAAAATTACTATGGTTTGGCTGCTCATGATTTTTCTCCATCAACCAAAATTAAGCCGATTATTAAAAGAAGAAAAGCCGCCAAAAATCCAAGTACAATATAACCCTTGGGAATATTAGCGGCTGGTATTAAACCCCCAATTACAAAAACCGGCATGGTGGTTTTGGCCATGTCGGTAAGAAAATTACCTAAATGCTCTTTTTGTTTAGCTGTTAGTTTCATTAATTTTAGTGTAGCCCAGTGGCTTTAGAAAATCAAGATACAAGGGGCGGAGCTTCTCCCAATGCCGTTGACTTAATAGCTATCGTAGGGTGGATTAAGGGGTCTTATATAATAGATAGATATACTTACATAAATTAAAGACAATAAAATTATCTATTGATTACCCCCGAATCCACCACACTTGCTTATAGCCAGCTATGGTGGAACCGCAACTATCAAAAAACGTAGGCTCAATTCCAATATGGGCTTGTTCCACCCTACATTTTTATCCTGTCATTCTTAAGGCAGAAGGCCGAAGAATCTGCTTGCATATACAGGTAGATTCTTCACTCCACTTCGTTGCGTTCAGAATGACAATTTCCTTGAGTCAACAACACAGTGTTCCACCCTCCTTAATATGGTCTTTCATGCTCGCCGTTGGTGGAGGCGCGCCTGCCTTGCCATACTCCGTGATAGGGTACTGCTTCGCCGCTTATTTCCATAAAACTTATGCAGGCTATTCTAAAGCCCAGCTCAATCTCCAGCGGATAGGCGTTTACATTATGCAGAGCAAAGGTTAACACGCCCTGATAATTGGGCGATACATAAGATGTTTTAAGATACGCCCCGCAGCGAAACAACGTCGTACGCGTGCGTACGTCAGCTAACAGATTATGCGGCAGGTTCACTTTTTCCATGGTTTGTACCAATACCAGTTCATTCGGTTTAATGCTGTATATCCCGCTTTAAGCGGCGCCATCCAGCAATGATTCCACCTTAGGCGTAATGCGCGAATTAACCCGCAGGCTGGCCGGGCCGGTCAGCCGCAATATCTCCCCTAAGCGCAAATCTACGGTAGTACCCTCCATTTTATCTATCTGTTCGCTCCCCAAACCCTCTAAGAGCGGTTTTGTCTCTTTTTTACCAGAGGCGGTCTCCACCGTCACCCCTTCTTCGATTAATCTTTTTATTCTGCTTGCACCAAGTATCATTGTTACATCTCCTGTACTAAAGAAAAAACCTCTTGAAAAAATTAGAAAAAAATGCAATTATAATAAGAGAAATATTACTTAGGGGTTAAGCAAAAATAAGTTGTGCCTTTTGGCGCTAAGATTTGGATTAGACCTAGACGATCCGAAAAGAACAAAATTTGAGGACTAACAGCGCTAATTCGATAATTTTGTGATTAAAGATCGTTTGAATATAACCTAAAGATTAGATGCTAAAAGGTACAAGCTATTTTTTTGCTTAACCCCTTATACCAAGTAGCGCTAGCAAATTATACAGTAGTTAGACTCACACCTCAAGCCCGAGCCTAACAAAATTTGGGGCAAACACCACCCATAGCAAAAATAAAATGCAACTTGGCTTTAATACCGAAAAATTTATTATCAGGAGGTGGAAATGGCGGATAGTTTTGGTAAAATTCGGATAATTCAGGGCGATATAACTAAAATAGAAGCAGGCGCTATAGTAAATGCGGCGAACACTTCTTTATTAGGCGGCGGCGGAGTAGACGGGGCTATACACAGAGCCGCCGGTCCCAAGCTTTTAGCGGAATGCCGCACATTAAACTGCTGCGCTACGGGAGACGCTAAAATTACCAAAGGTTATAAATTGCCGGCTGAAAATATTATTCATACAGTAGGCCCTATTTGGCGCGGCGGGCATAGGGATGAGGCTGAAAAGCTTGAGAGTTGTTACAGGCGTTGCTTTGAAGTCGCTCATGAAAACGAAATAAAAGATATTGCCATACCGTCAATTAGTACCGGTATTTATGGATACCCAATAGAAAAGGCCTCCATTGTCGCTATTGATACCAGCATAAAATGTCTTGATAAATATTCGGAAATAGAAAAAGTAACTTTTGTGCTATTTAGCGAACATGATTACGATGTCTACCGCAGTTATTTATCTAAAACAATATTATAACACTCGAATAATTCGGGCTAAAAAAATAGGATGATGTATATATGAATGTTTCCCTTTTAGACCTTAAGGCTCAATATAGGCAAATTGCACCGGAAGTTCAAAGAGCCGTAGCAGAGGTCTTTGACTCGCAATACTTTGTATTAGGCCCGCAGGTCGCCCGGCTGGAAGAAAAAATCGCCGATTATTGCAAAAGCCGCTATGCGGTAGGCGTAGCATCAGGCAGCGATGCTTTGCTTGTGTCGCTTATGGCTTTGGATATTGGCGCCGGTGATGAGGTTATTACCACTCCATATACTTTTTTTGCGACACTAAGCGCAATTACCCGCCTGGGCGCAAAGCCCGTGTTGGTAGATATAGAGCCTGAAACCTATAATATGGATACATCATTAATAGAAGCGCTAATTACCCCGCGCACCAAGGCGATTATACCGGTTCATCTATATGGTCAATGCGCTGATATGCAGCCTATTTTGGAGCTTGCTAAAGAATACAAGCTGGCGGTAATTGAAGATGCAGCGCAGGCTATTGGCGCCACTTATGCCAAGGATGATAATATACGGCAAGCTGGCAGTATGGGGATATCGGGTTGTTTAAGTTTTTTTCCGACTAAAAACCTAGGCGGCTGCGGTGACGGCGGCATGGTACTTAGCAATAACCCTGAATTTGCCGAAAAAGTAAGAATGTTGCGGGTACACGGCAGTAAGGTTAGATATTATCATCAATTAGTCGGCTGTAATAGCCGCTTAGACAGCTTGCAGGCGGCTGTCTTGCTGGTTAAATTAAAATATTTGGATGAATGGACGAATAAAAGAATTAAAAATGCGGAATATTATAATAAATTATTTAAAAATGCCGGATTAGAAAAGCAAATTATACTGCCGCAGGTGCAATATAATAACCGCCATGTATATAACCAGTATGTGGTTAGGGTGGATAATAGAGATAAATTAAGGGAACATCTAAAGCAAAACGGCGTCATAACGGAGATATATTATCCCCTGCCGCTGCACTTGCAGGAATGCTTCGCTTATCTAGGCTATACGGCGGGTGATCTCCCGAATGCCGAAGCTGCCGCCGAATGCAGCCTGGCTTTGCCTATTTATGCTGAGCTAACCGAGCAAATGCAATACTATGTGGTGGATAAAATAAAAGAGTTTTATGAAAAGATAATAATGTGATGGCTGGAATATAGGAACATTATATTTTAATATGTTAATTCTGTAGCTGCCGACCTTTAGGCCTGCTATAATTGCGCTGGTCCTAAAGACTTGCAATAGTCCGATTTGGAAGTCGGCGGCTACAAGAAATAACCCGTGCATTAGTTTCGGGGTGAGACACCCCGAAACATAGAATGACAGCTACCTTAAGTCAACAGCATTGCAGGTCGCTAACCCACGCCGCCCCTCAACAAAACAAGTATGTATTTTATCTATCTACGAACAGATGTTCAATTTAAACACTGCTTAACTTTTTTAGAAGATTCAAAAAAATCTTTTAGCGCACAAGTATTGCCGGAATTTATTTTTTCCTTTAAGTCCGCCAGTTTATCTTCAAAATGCTCAATAGCCTCTACAAGATATTTTCTATTAGACAAACATATATCGCGCCACATTACCGGATCGCTTGCAGCAATACGCGTAAAATCCCTGAATCCCCCGCCCGATAATGCGATTAATTCTTCCTCTTTATCGTCCAGATCAAGTAAGGTATTAACCAGACAATAAGCCACCATATGCGGCAGATGACTGATTACCGCCAGTATCCAGTCGTGTTGGTCTGCATTCATAAGCACTACCTCTGAGCCAATTTGCGCCCATAAATCGGTAACACTTTTTAAGGCCGGCAAATGAGTCTTATCGCTAGGCGTAAGTATGGTCTTTGCCCCGGAAAATAAATCCGCACAAGCCGCCTCCACACCGGAATTTTCCTTACCGGCAATCGGATGTCCACCTATAAAATAGCGCCCAGCGGGCATAAGTTTTTCCGCATAAGATACAATATCAGCCTTAGCGCTGCCTACATCAGTAACTATACATCCGGCTTTTAAATAAGGCGCTAATTGGGCGATAAAATCATTAAGCGCCCCAATAGGGGTGGCCAGCACCACTAAATCCGCATTATTTAGAGCCGGCGCAAGTTCCAATTCAAAGCCGTCTATCGCCCCTAATTGCACCGCTTTTTCTAAACGAACAGCATTGCGTCCAAAACCTGTTACGCATTTGGCTGTTTTATGTTTCTTGCAGGCCAGTCCTAACGAGCCTCCGATTAAGCCTACTCCTATAATAGTAATTTTATTAAAACTCATCATTTACTTCCGCCAGATAAAACGAATTATATCTCACGACCTATAGCTCGGGCAATCAATCTTAATTCGTCCATCAAGCTGGCGAATTTGGCGGGTAAAAGCGATTGTCCTCCGTCACAAAGAGCGCCCTCTGGATTATTATGTACTTCCAATAAAAGTCCGTCCGCACCGGCGGCAATAGCGGCCTTACTCATAGAAGCCACTAATTTCCAGCGTCCGACAGCATGAGAAGGATCAACCACCACCGGCAGGTGCGAAAGTTCTTTTATAACTGGAATAGCGCTTAAATCAAGGGTATTGCGGGTGCTGTTTTCAAATGTTCTAATACCGCGCTCACAAAAAATTACATTATAATTACCCTGAGACATGATATATTCAGCCGACATAAGCAGCTCTTTTATGGTAGTGCTTAAACCCCTTTTAAGCAAAACCGGCTTTTTCTGCTTACCAACCTCCATAAGGAGCTTAAAGTTTTGTATATTTCGGGCGCCGATTTGGATTACATCAGCATATTTCACCACAGCCTCGGTATCTCTGGGGTCCATTAATTCGGTAACTACCTTTAATCCGGTTTCCTTGCGCGCCTCATTCAAATACTCTAATCCCTCAACTCCCAAACCTTGAAATGAATAGGGCGAAGTACGCGGTTTGAATGCGCCGCCGCGCAGACAGCGAGCGCCGGCTTTTTTTACGGCATTAGCAATTTCAATAAGAGATTCTTTTGATTCAACAGAACAAGGGCCGGCGATTACTACAATTTTATTGTTTCCGATTTTTACTCCGTTTATATCTATTACGCTGTTGTCCGGTTTAAATTCTCGGCTTACCAATTTATACGGTTTTAAAATGGGCATTACCTTCTCTACTCCGGGTAAAATATCCAAGGGCTGATTTCTGAGAATTGCCTCATCGCCGATTACGCCGATAATTGTTCGCTCAACCCCTTTTGAAAGATGTACGGTCAGGCCTAATGCTTCTATTTTTTCAATAATATGATCAATTTCTGACTGACTGGCGCTCTTTTTAAGTACGACGATCATTTTTTTCTCCTAAAAACAGTTTAATACATTATGTATAGATTTATTTATGATAATTACAGCTTCTGTAAATTAACTTGAGTACGACGTAAAAGTTGTTGAATTTATTAAACTGTAGTGGCCTACGGCGTGGGTCTGTGCCCCTGTCCTAAGCCC
>JAJRXT010000142.1 GCA_024276125.1 bacterium | reverse complement strand
TGGTAAGTATTACAAAATAGTAACCCCGCCGGCTAAAGCAGGAGAATATGATCAGAACAATAAATAAACTGCTTAACTTACATCGGTACACAAAGGCAAAGACGGTATTATGATTAAAACACATCAGGGCGGTGACGTTTTTAGATAAATCGGGGAAAAATTTAATCAGATGTTTCGGCTTGAGACAAACCGAAACATCTGATTACGTATCAACTAATGGATGTAAATTTTCTGTAGGGGAGAGGCTTGTCCTCACTGCCATTAAGTTAAGCTTTATACTATAATGAAAAACTCTTTTTTGTCTGTCATTCTGAGGCTGGAAGCCGAAGAATCTACTCGCATATATAGGGAGATTCTTCATTCCGCTTCGCTTTATTCAGAATGACAGCTATCTTAAGTCAACAACATTGCCGTGATTCGGGAGGGAACAAACCGTTCCTACAGGTTAATAAAAGCAGTAATTTTTATACCGATCTTAGGTTAAAATAAGGTTATATATAAGGAGAGAGGTTTTTATGATTCAGGGATTAATTAAAAAGGTAATCGGCAGTAAATATGAAAGGGAATTAAAAAGATTAAAGCCTCTAGTTGAAGCTATAAATGTTCTTGACCCGAAGATGATTAAGTTAACCGATGAACAATTGCGCGCTAAAACGGATGAATTTAAACGACATGTTCAGAATAAAACAAATGAATTAAAAGACCAAATAGAACAGTTGGAATTAGATATATCTACTGCCAGTACAGATGAAAAATTAAAATTAAAATCTAAATTAAAGCAATTAAATAACAAAATTTTTGAAGATATTCTGTCCGAAGCCTTTGCCGTGGTGCGCGAGGCGGCTAAGCGCACGCTTAATATGCGCCATTTTGACGTACAGTTAATGGGCGGGATTGTGCTGCATGAGGGTAAAATCGCCGAGATGAAAACCGGCGAGGGTAAAACGCTGGTGGCTACGCTTCCAGCTTATTTAAACGCTCTAACCGGTAAGGGCGTGCATATTGTTACTGTAAATGACTATCTGGCCCGGCGCGACAGCGAATGGATGGGGCAAATCTTTCGTTTTTTAGGGCTTAGCGTGGGACTGGTTCAGCATGATATAAAGGACAGCAAGCGTAAAGAAGCCTATGGCGCTGATATTACCTATGGCACTAACAATGAATTCGGCTTTGATTACCTGCGCGATAATATGAAATTTGATTTAGGCGATTATGTACAGCGGAAGCATCATTATACTATCGTAGATGAGGTGGACAGCATCTTAATAGACGAGGCTAGAACTCCGCTTATAATCTCCGGCGAGGTTGACCATACGGGGGATGAGTTTGTACATTTTTCTCCGTATATTGAAGAGCTGGTTAAAAACAAACAGCGGCAATGTGTGGATGAACTCTTAAATCAGGCCGCTAAATTGGATTCTGCTGACAAATTGTACGAAAAAGCCGAGATATTATTAAAAGTAAAATATGCGGCTCCCAAATCTGCCGGTTTTTTGCGTGAAATGGAGGATAAAAGGCTGCAAAAGGCGGTAGAAGAATTGCAAGCCAATTACGAGCGCGAAAAAGAATTATCAGGCGTACTGGATGACGCCATTTATTATACAATTACTGAAGACAGCCGCACCGCCGAATTAAATACTATTGGCAGGGATTATTTGGTAAGCCGTAATCCCAAATTATTTGCGCCTATTGCTCTGTTAGATGAGGAAGGCGGCGTTCATGATAAAATCTTTGAAATAGAAAAAGATGAAGAACTCTCCGATGCTGAAAAACAGCATAAAATTGCCGAATTACATAAGCAAATGGATGAGCGCATTTCCGTGGAACATAGTATAAACCAACTGCTTAAGGCCTATACGGTTTTTGAAAAAGACGTGGATTATGTGGTTAAAGACGATCAGGTTATGATCGTAGATGAGTTTACCGGACGTATGATGCCGGGGCGGCGCTGGAGCGACGGGCTGCATCAGGCGGTGGAGGCTAAAGAAAAGGTAAAGGTGGCCAAAACCAGTCAGACGCTGGCGACTATTACCTTACAGAACTATTTTCGTATGTATGATAAACTGGTCGGTATGACCGGTACGGCGGATACTGAGGCGGTGGAATTTCATGCAATATATGGTTTAGATGTAATTGTGCTGCCTACCAACAGGCCGCTTATTCGCTGTAATTTTCCTGATTTGATTTATCGTACTGAACGCGAAAAATTTAAGGCTGTGGGCGATGAGATCGAAAAATTATACAAAGCAGGACGTCCGGTTTTGGTAGGTACTATTTCAGTGGAAAAATCAGAGCAATTATCCGCTATGCTAAAAAGAAGAGGCGTAAAACATCATGTATTAAATGCCAAATATCATGACAAGGAAGCAGAAATTATAGCTCAAGCCGGTAAATACGGCGCTATAACCATTGCGACTAACATGGCCGGCCGCGGTACTGATATTGAGCTTGGAGGTAAAAGCCCTGCTTATGCGGACAATCCCGATTATGAAGAACAAATGGCAGAATGGAAAAAGGAACATGAACGCGTATTAAACAAAGAATTACACCAAAAACTTCTTGCCGCATATAATAAGAAATATCCCGAATCATGGAAAAAAGAAAGTTTAAAATATAAGGAATTTGAGAAACTTATTCTTAATATAAGTGATTCGGCAACAGAGATTGACCCGGAGGATGAGATAAATAAACTAGGCGGCCTGCATATTATCGGTACTGAGCGCCATGAGAGCCGTCGTATTGATGATCAGTTGAGAGGCCGTTGCGCTAGGCAGGGGGACCCGGGTTCTTCCAGATTTTATCTGTCATTAGAAGATGATCTGATGCGCATTTTCGGTTCGGAGCGTATTTCTAAAGTAATGCTGCGGCTGGGTATGGAAGAGGGACAGCCCATTGAGCATAATATGATTACCAAATCCATTGAAAACGCCCAAAAACGCGTGGAAGGCAATAACTTCGATATCAGAAAACGTCTGTTAGAATATGATGATGTAATGAATAAACAGCGCGAGGTAGTTTATCAGCAGAGGCATCAGATTTTAGAAGGAGTCGGCTTAAAAGAAGATATTATGGAGATGACTGAAACGCTGTTGGATGATTTAATGGCTGCTTATACGCCGGAAGAGGCGCCGCCGGATACGTGGGAGATAGATGCTTTACAAGAGGCTATAATCCGTCAATTCTCAGTAGGTATTCCCCTTAGCTCTAAAGAGCTTGAAGAAGTAAATTATAATGAACTGCGCGAAGCGCTGCTTACAGGTATAAAGAAGGTCTATGAATATAAAGAAAGCCAAATAAGCTCGCCTATGATGCGTCATTTGGAAAAAATTATTATGTTGCAGGTCATAGACACCCTCTGGAAAGATCATCTTTATGCGATGGATCAGTTAAAAGAGGGAATCGGTCTGCGCGGATACGGACAGAAAGACCCTCTGATTGAGTATAAACGAGAAGGTTTTGAGATGCTTACTCAGATGATGGAACAAGTAAAACAAGAAATTGTAAAGCATGTATTCAGGGTGCAGCCGGAAGAAAAAGCGGTGGAAGAAGAAGAACGCCGGGAAGAAAAACGCCGTATAGAGGTAATGAATCAGATCAAGGAAAAACCCCGTACCACTCAACGACGTACAGCTAAGAAAGTTGGCCGGAATGCTCCCTGTTCCTGCGGCAGCGGTAAAAAGTATAAAAAATGCTGCGGCAGGTAAGCCGGTATGAGGAAAGATGCAAATTTACTGTAGGGGAGGGGCGCATTCCCAATGCCATTAAGTTAAGCTTTATACTATAATGAAAAGCTATTTTTAGCCTGTCATTCTGAGGCCGGAAGCCGAAGAATCTGTAAACATATGGGAGTAGATTCTTCACTACGCTTCGCTTCGAGGCTGTGTCGTAATTGCATATAACCCGAAAAATGCTCTCAATCTGTTATCCCTGCGGAGGCAGGAATCCAGCCTTTTCAATAAGTTATGGATTCCTGCCTCCGCAGGAATGACAAGAAAAAGCGATTTTTCTGGTTGTGACACAGTCTCTTTATTCAGAATGACAATTTCCTTAACTTAATGGCAGTGGGGCGCATCCCCTCCCGCAACTTCGGGCGGGGATGCGCCACCACTACAGAGAAATAAATTCAATAAGTTTTATGTTGAACTTACGTTATTTACAAAACATTGTACTAGTATAAAATTGAAATTTGGTTTGAATGCTGGTATACTGATAATAAGGAAAACTTTGCAGATTTGCATAGTAAGTTCCATAAGCATGCCTTTGTTCCCTCGTAGCAATTTTTAAGGAAGGTGAAAGTTTATAATGAAGAAAAAGTTTTTATCTACATTTGTGACTTTGGGGTTCGTCTTAAGCTTTGCTGTTTGGGCGCAGGCTAAAGAAATTATTGTTCCCAGAGACTACGATAGAATACAAGATGCTATTGATGCGGCTGTTGCGGGCGATAAGGTCAGGGTATTGGCCGGACTGTATTCTGAATCGGTTACTATGAAGACCGGCGTAGACTTACTGGGTGAAGGAGCCGATATAACCACTATAGTCGCCCTGCCGGAAGGCCCTCCCGGTCCGGTGGTGACTACTGCCGATAATTGTACTTTAGACGGCTTTACTATTACAGGCGCTCGCGGAAGACCAGGGCATGCCATATATTGTAAAGATACCTCGCCGCGCATATCTAATTGTATAATAAGGGATAATGATTATACCGGCATTGGTGTGCATAATAGTAAAGCGCGTCCGATTATTGAAAATAACCGCGTGCACAATAACGGCGGCCCGGGAATTGCCAATAACTATGGGGCGGCGGCCACTATTATCGGTAATGAAATATTTGCCAATACTCGTGCCGGTATTGGTAATGTGGGTTCAGCCAGTCTTATTAAAGGAAACCGTATTTATGCTAACGGTCTGGCGGGCGTGGGCGCTATTAGTTGCAGTTCATTATCCGTAGAAGCTAATGATATACATGATAATGCCGGTGTTGAGATTGCAGTATTATCGGTTAAGGGCGCCAATATTGAGGTGGAGGCGGTTATTGAAAACAATACAATAAGCGGCAGTAACGGACCTCCCACCATAATTTGTGAAAATACATCTCCGCGTATCAGCAAAAATATCATTACCAACCGGGGTTCTACCGGGATTATGATTATTGCGGCGGCGCCTCAGATTTTAACTAATAATATTTCAACCGACGGTCCGGCGGGGATATATATAAAGACAGGCTCGGCGCCTATTGTTGAGGGTAATACAATCTTAGGCGGCGGACGCCGCGGTATAGTAGGTGATACGGCGCTTTCTATTATTAATAATAACAATATCTTAGATACAGCAATAGCCACTCCAGACGCAGAAGAAGGCGAAAAACCCAAGGAAGAGGAAGAAAGCTGGTTTTAGTCTGAACGCAACGTAAGTGAAGTGAAGAATCTGCCCGCATATGTGTGTAGATTCTTCGGCCTCCTGCCTCAGAATGACAGGTTTAAAAGAGTTTTTCATTATAGTATAGCCTTAAGTCAACAGTATTGGTTTAAAACCCGCCCCCTACAGGCATACAGACTGGCAGCTGTAAAAAAGAGTCTATGTTTCTATAATAGGTTTTAAGAACTACTTTTAGTTTTTGTGGCTGTAAGGATTCTCAAATCCTTACAGCTTAACAGGCGTCAGATTTGAGAATCTGACACCACAAATAAACTTATGTAATCGGTATGTTTCATACCGAAACCAATGTTCACCGCTGGGTATTTCGGGGTGAGATACCCCGAAACATACAGAAACACAATGCTGGTCAAATGGGTCTGAAATTATGTTAAACCATAGTAGTTTAAACTATATTAAGCAAGAAATATGTATTATACTAATATCTGTGCTTTGCCTGTTTGCAGAGTCTGTATCAGCTAGGACAATAAAAGTACCCTCAGAATATAAAAGCATACAACAAGCTGTTTATGCAGCTAAAAACGGCGATCAGGTAAAAATTGCCGCAGGTATTTATAAAGAAAATATAAGCGTACCTCACAAAATAAGCATATTGGGAGAGGGCGTAAAAACTACTGTAATTACCCCTTTGTCTTCATTACCGACGCCTATTTTTAGTATTTTCGATGACTGTATTGTAAGCGGCCTAACTATAAAAAAAGCCAAAGCCGGCAGCGTTGCTGCGATTTTAATTAAAAACTGCTCGCCTCGTATTTCCAACTGCATTATTACCGACAACAGGGATTCAGGTATTGTAATACAAAATGGAAATAAAACCATTATTTCTTATAACAAAATAACCATTAATTTTAAGTCTGGTATAGAGGTTATCGGCGGCTCTCCTTTAATCTCAAATAATCGCATTTTTGCTAACCAGTACAGCGGTATTACCAATTTAAACGCTTCTTCGCAAATAGAAAATAACCTGATATATAAAAATCTTCAATACGGAATAAGCTGCGTTAATAACTCTCAATTAGTTGAGCCTAAAAAAAAGAACGCAAAACCGGTTCCCCGTCCTAAACCGATGATTAAAAATAATACCATAAAAGATAATATCGGCGGCGAAATACTCTGCCGCCAATCTTCACCGGAAATAGAAGGAAACACTATAGGTAATGATGCTGGACGAGCGATTCTATTGTTTTATTCCGATGCGGTTATCAAAAAGAACAAGATAAAGAGTAATGGACCCCCGCCGATTCGTATTCAACAGGGAAGCCCCGTTATAGAGCAAAAGGTTATCTCAGGTATATTCCGTTTTCCCATATTAGGGGAAAATGGAAACGGCAGTATAAAAGATAATAAAATAGAGCTGATGCTGGGACCATTATTAAAATTGCAACAACAGAATGCTAGTCAGGCAAAATCTGAAAAGTAACAAAATGATGCTTATTATATTCTAGGTCAACCGCTTCAATTAACCCGTCCAGCCAAGACAATCCATGTTTATTCAGAAAATAAAACAGGTTTAGTTCTCGTTCTTGTAATTGCTGTGCGGGAAATAAATTGTTTTTGGCCTTAGTCAATTGTGCGACTAAAGTAGAATCCAGCTTTTTACATAATTGTATAGTTTTGGTTTCCAGTTGATTTAGCTGCCAGTCTATTTTGCTGGCGGCATTTTTTATCGCTGATTGTATTTGAGGCTTGCCGATTGCTGTGTCTTCGCCTAGCTTACGTAATGGTTCCAATACTTGGCGTTTTAGTTGATCCCAAAAGGCGATTGATGCCAGCCGATTTTTATCACGGGTAATTTCATTTAAAAGCCGTCCTATTTCTTCTTGTAACCTTACGGGAGCTATAGTATATTTATTAAGGACTTTTTCTATTTTGCCCTCAATTATGGTGATACTCTCACGCGGCCAGATAAGCGGCATGGATATATTAAAATGCTTATAGACTGGTTTTAATTGCGGGAAATAGGCAATCTCTCCCGGGCCTGCCACATATATTGCGCTATTAAACAAATATTCGGCTGCAATTGGGCGCAGGACTACGCTGGGACTTAGGCGCTGAGGCTCTTCTTTAATTATACTGCGTAATTCAACCGGTGAGTATTTTGTATCATTAGTGCGGAAGTGATTACCGTTAAAGCTTACCGGCAATCGTTTTTTATTTTCAAACATGAAAAAAGAGCAGCTTTGTTTTGCGCGTATAAGTTGCGGTTTATAGCCTATTGAGCGTAATTTTTCTCCGGCGTTGCCGACTAATTGTGCGGGAAGCAAGGGATTATCAAGTAATTTTTTCCAAATAGGCCTTATCAGCCGCCTGATCTGCGCCTCATTTGGGTCTGCCAGAATTAAGCCGTATTTACCAAACAGCTTGTGCATAATGCGTGAAAACCATTCGCCCCATTTGCTTGAGGCGCTCCAGGTATCAGCCAGCATATTTAATATATCGGCGTTAAATTCAGTGGGAGGTAGCGCCTGTTTTAGTTGTTCTTCCAATTCCGTCCATTCGCCGAGCGGAATTTCTCCTACTCCCCATTCGCTGTATTTTTTAGCCGATTGTAATTCAATCTTTTGATATTGGCCTTGTTGGTCGGGCAGGTGAGCCTGATTAATTTCGGCTAAATCGTGGTCCTCTGCGGCATTCCAAAAAACCGGCACACTGGCTATGTTATATGTTTTTGTGATATATTGAGCGAGTCTGATGCAGGTTGCGGCTTTATATATAGTATAAAGCGGGCCTGTAATAAGACCGGGCTGCTGACCGGTCATGACCACAACAGCGCCGGATGCCAGTAAATTGATATTATCCAGGCAGATATCAGGCGCTCCAAGGCGCTTATTATAATCTATAAGGTGAGATACCAATTGTTTACTTGCAACGGGTAGATTATTTTTTAACTGATTAATCTTATTCTCCAATTGCCCTGGCAGGCAGTCAAAATATTCGCTTAGTTTGTTGGATTGATTACAATAATCTTTATATATTGGCGATAAAAAGGCCATATCCTCTAAGGCGGCCTTATGTGCTGACTTGAACTTAATAATAATGTATCTCCTTATTATAAATAATGACTGATTACTGTTTGTGGCTTCTTTTTGCCCATTATAACCTTATTTTATTTTTGATGTCAAAAGATGGTATTATCTGATAATATATTTAGGGTTATGCTCTGAAATATTAACTTAGTATTATGTTAACCCAAGTTGCCACCTATGGTAAAGTTGTCCATTGTTGTCATTCTGAAACCGAAGGCCGAAGAATCTGCCCCCGCAACAGCGAAAAGATTCTTCACTCCGCTTCGCTCCATTCAGAATGACAACTATTTAAAACCAAATTTTTCCCAAAATGAACCTATAGGTAGCAAATTGGGTTATGTTATGTAAAAAATAATACCGGCGCTGTCGTTGTAGGGTGGATTAAGGGGTCTGATATAACAGGTATTCGTCATAAATGAAAGACAATAAAATTATATAATGATTACCCCAAATCCACCATACCTGTTATTGCTTGATAGTATAGGATATCCAACTTTATTCCCTTCGCAATCGCGGGTTTTTAAACCCGCCCTATGGCCGAGCCTTTTGGCCGGCGGCTACTACCTTTGGTGAAAATGACAGACTATTATAACCTGAGTTCGACATAAGAAGATTAAAATGTTATTACATATCAATTAGTTGATGTAAGTTACCTGTAGGGGAGGGGCTTGTCCCCTCCCGATGATGCGGCAATGCCGTTGACGTGAGCTTAGAAAACCGCTTCGCGTCGAGGCTGTGTCGCGACCAGCCGTGATTTAGCGAATCAGGGGTTCGTTCTTTGAAAAAAAGTCAAAAATTCTTTAAAAATCGTATTTGCGTTAGCGGTTAATCAAAAATCAACAGCCAACGTGCTTTTAT
>JAJRXT010000022.1 GCA_024276125.1 bacterium | reverse complement strand
GGCGGGTTTGAAACCCGCCCCTACATCTGGAGGGGACATGCCCCTATCCTAGGTAAATTTTATGTTAATTAAATCTACATAAAACATCAACTAGCTGATATATTAAAACATTTTAGTTTTTCTTATGTCGAACTCAGGTTAATATACTCAGGAAGTCCACAAATAACGTGAGTTCGACGGAAGATATTTTAAATATCAATTAATTGATACAGCTTTGTTGTAGGGGAGGGGTTTATCCCAATGTTGTTGACTTAAGGAAACTGTCATTCTGAACGCAACGTAAGTGAAGTGAAGAATCTGCCCCCGTAAGCGAGCAGATTCTTCGGCCTCCTGCCTCAGAATGACAGGCTAAAAAGAGCTTTTCATTATAGTATAGACCTTAAGTCAACAGCATTGCCGAAGCACGGGCGGGGACAAGCCACCGCCCTACAGTTTAATAAAATCAATGAGTTTTATATCGAACTCAGGTTATTTTTATTTTTCGTGCGTAATATGAGTTAATAATTCATGTTGCAGAAAATCCTTAAATTATACCCCCTTGCCTTATAGAATAATTTGATTTATAATAAAATTATTAACAAACCATTGTTTAAAAAGGTATAAGATAATGAAAAATGTAGCGGCTGTAATTTTGGCAGGCGGGCAGGGCGAGCGACTATCGCCTCTTACGAAAAACCGCGCTAAACCGGCGGTACCGTTCGGGGGAGAATACCGCATTATAGACTTTACTTTAAGTAACTGTATTAATTCTAATATCCGCAAAATTTTTGTACTTACCCAATATAAATCCATATCCTTACATCGTCATCTTAAGCAAGCTTGGAACATTCTGCCGAATGAACTGGGCGAATTTTTGGAAGTCATTCCGCCCCAGCAGCGGGTTGACAGAGAGTGGTATGCTGGCACAGCCGACGCTATTTATCAGAATCTATACTCTTTGGAGGCTGAAAGCGCTGATTATATGTTTGTATTATCCGGCGATCATATATATAAAATGGATTATTCCTACATGGAAAAAGCCCATAGAGAAAATCAGGCTGATATAACCTTGTGCGCTATTGAATTGTCCAAAGAAGAGGCTTATCATTTTGGTATAGTGGAGGTAGACGAAGACTATCGGATATGCGGTTTTCAGGAAAAGCCCCAAAATCCCAAGGTAATTCCGGGTAAGCCGGATAAGGTACTGGCTTCTATGGGAATATATATATTTAACCGGCAGGTGCTTTTTGATTGTGTCAAAAGAGACAACGAAATGCCTGATTCAAGTCATGATTTTGGTAAAGATATCTTACCTTATATGGTAGATAAAGGCTACAGAGTTTTTGCCGTGGAATTTCAGGGCGAGGGTGATAAAGAAAGTAAATCAAAAGAATACTGGCGTGACGTAGGGACAATAGACGCCTATTATGAGGCTAATATGGATTTAATTTCTATAGAACCGGAGCTAAACCTTTATGAAAAAAATTGGCCGATAATTACATTTCACTGCCAAAGCCCGCCGGCCAAGACCGTACATTCAGAGTTTAAACGTACTGGCATGGTAATTGAGTCTATCATATCCAATGGATGTATTGTAAGCGGGGCTAATGTGTTCCGTTGTGTGCTTTCTCCTGATGTGCGGGTAAACAGCTATGCAGAGGTGTCTAACGCTATTATCCTAAACCGCGTAAATATAGGCCGCCATTGCAGGATACGACGTACGATTATCGATAAGGACGTTCAAATTCCGCCCTATACTGAAATTGGATTTGATCATAAAAAAGACCGCAAGCGCTTTACTGTAACCGAATCTGGAATTACAATTGTTTCTACCGGAGATTTTAAAACTACCAAATTGGCGCCTGAAGAAAAGCTTGTATCAGGCTAAGAGGCTGTGTCGTAATGGGAATGACAGGGGAAAAGCGTTTTTTTTAAATAATACTATTAGCTGTCATTGCCAGGCCGAAGAATCTCAAGATAGCGTCCTTGGGGCGGGCTGTCTTGCAGCCGTTGTAGATGCCGACCTTTAGGTCGGCCATGAGAGCGGGTTTAAAAAACCGTATCTACGAAAGAAAAAAAATGGGATTTTCTCTACTATCAAGTGATTGAAAACAGAGAGATTCTTCACTACGCTTCGCTTAATTCAGAATGACAAAACAAATGTATCCTTTTTAAGAAAACGCTGTACTGGGCAATTGAAGGCATTACAAAAAATTATCGAACAGCATAGCGATGAAATATGTAGCGCTTGGGAAAAACATTTCAGATGTTGAAATTTTAAATATTTCTCCTAATGGGATATGGTTATATGCTATTTGGAAAGAATATTTTATGCCATATGAGGGATTTCCCTTGGTTTATAAATAGTTAATTCCATATTCCTCTCATTTTACAAGGACGGTTTATGAGCAAAGACAAAGCCGTAACTTCTGTATCTTCCAATAAATATCTAATTATACACGGTCACTTTTATCAACCTCCGCGAGAAAACCCATGGATCGAAGAAATAGAGATTCAACAAAGCGCGCACCCCTTCCATGATTGGAATCAAAGAATAAAATTTGAATGCTATCAACCCAATTCCATGGCCAGAATTTATGATTCTTCAGGCAAAATAATCGATCTGGTAAATAATTTTGAGCAAATAAGCTTTAATTTTGGGCCGACCCTGCTTTCTTGGCTGCAAAAACATGATATATATACCTATAAAAAAATAATAAACGCCGACAAACGAAGTCGAAAATTATATTCCGGCCATGGCAATGCTGTAGCGCAGGCCTATAATCATATGATCATGCCGCTGGCTAATGAGCGTGACCGGCTTACTCAGATCAGATGGGGCGCTTACGACTTTAAACATCGTTTCGGACGTATGCCTGAGGCTATGTGGCTGCCTGAAACGGCGGTAAATGAAGCTGTTTTGGTTGATTTAATCTCTGAAGGTATAAAATTTATCATCCTATCGCCATATCAAGCAAAGGCGCTAAGACATTTTAAAGAAAAAAAATTCCACGATGTATCAGGCGGACAGATAAATACCTGCCGGGCTTATCGCTGTTATATATCCGAAAATAAAAACAAATATATAGACGTGTTTTTTTATAATAATGAAATAGCCCGAAATATAAGTTTTGGGGAAGCCTTAAAAAGCGCCGATTCTTTAATCGGTCAATTAAAGAATTCTTGTCCTAAAGAGAGTAATCGGGCGCGGCTGGTGCAGGTGGCTACAGACTGAGAAACATTCGGGCATCATAAGGTTTTTGGTGATTTAACCTTGGCGTATACTCTTAAAACCAGAGCAAGTCAGGTGGGTTTTACTATTACCAATTATGCGGAATATTTGAGCAAGCATCCGCCGGAATACGAGGTTAAAATTGATTTTGGTCATAATGGAGCGGGCACATCATGGAGCTGCGCTCATGGAGTGGAGCGTTGGCGCAGTGACTGCGGCTGTCATACGGGCGGACCTGAGGGCTGGAATCAGTCTTGGCGCGCTCCCTTACGCGTTGCTTTAGATGAGCTTCGCGATAAGATAGCGATTATTTTTGAGCAGGAGGGCTCTAAGTATTTAAACGATGTATGGCGCGCCCGCGATGATTATATAAGGCTTATCCTTGATCGCAGCGAGTCAAATATTAATGATTATTTTGATAAACATCAAAAAGAAAAACTATCGCCGCAAGAGAGAGTATCTGTTATTAAGCTGTTGGAAGCGCAGCGTTATGCAATGTTTATGTATACCAGTTGCGGCTGGTTTTTCTCTGAAGTATCCGGCATAGAAACCGTGCAGATAATGGCATATGCCGCCCGGGGTATTGAGCTTGCGCAAGAGTTTACTAATGAGGACTTGGAGGGGTCATTTTTAGGCCGACTGTCAAAAGTCTCCAGTAACATGGATGTTTACGGTAATGCTGCTAAGGTATACAAAAAACTGGTTATTCCTGCTAAAATAAATTTTGCTCAATTAGCCAGTCATTATGCAATAAGTTCCATATTTGAAGATTACAAGCAGGTAGAGCAGTTGTATTGTTATAAGGTAAAGCGTCTGGATTACCGCTGCCAATCCTTCGGGGAATTAACCATGGCAATGGGGCATATTAATATTATTTCCGATATAACCGGTGAGTGTTTTGCGACTTATTTTGCCCTGCTGCGTTTTGGTCTGTATGATTTTCGCTGTTCTATCAAGCCGTTTACCCAGCATTCAGAATATATAAGAATAAAAAACAAGTTATTTGATAATCTGGACAAACTGCATGTATTGGATTTAATCGATTTGTTGGAAGAGCATTTTGGGCGCCAATATTTATCCTTAAGAAATATCTTGTTAGAGCAAAAACGCAAGATTTTACGTTTATTGTCGCACGATGTAATAAAAAGATTCGGGTATATTTATCAAGAGTTTTACGATAAGAACAGGCGTATGGCCAAAGTTTTTAAAGAAGTACAGTTGGCCTTGCCGTCGGAATATTTAACTGCGGCAGAATATACCTTGAGCCGGCAGTTAAATAATAATTTTTCAAAATTAAAGCGTCCGCTTACGATGGAGCAATTTGAGCGTATTTTGGATATTTCCAATAGAGCGCGGGAATTATCCATTAAACTAAAACATGAGCCGGCTAATAAGATTTTGAGTGAATTTTTATTTGAGGCTCTGGCTGAATTAGATAAAAAAATCCACTTGAATACATTGGTTGAGATTAATCTGCTGTTGGATATGGCTAATGCGATAAAAATTGATATGGACCGCAGGGTGGCTCAAGACATGTTTTTTCAATTGTTAAAAGACCACCGGCAATTTCTTTTGGATGAAAAAAAGAGATCCGGCGGCTCGCTTGTATCAGATAAGCTGCTTGCTGTAGGTTCAGCTTTGGGCTTTAATATGCAGGCCTATTTGGAGTAAAAGCGGACTAGCCCGCTGTTTTTCTATAGACTGACCGGATTGTATGTTTTAAGGGTGTCCCACCCCGAAACACCGGGCAGTGAGCATTAGTTTCGGGATGAGAGACATCCCGAAACATAAATAAGTCCAGTCGCAATAAGTTGCGAAAATATCACCAAGAATTCCCCCACGTATGCCATAGCTTACTGGCAGCTAAGCCATACATTCTTTATTTAAAAGCACACCTTTAAAAAACAATCCATTGCGATTATCTTCTTGATTATATTGAGCTATTCCTGTGCCAAGCCAGCTTGCTTATTCCTTTTAAATTAAAGGAATAATATTTGCTTTACATAAGTTTATGGAAGCTAATGGGCATTAATAAATGTGAGTTCGGCATAATGACATTAAAATGTTATTACATATTGATTGATGTAAATTTTCTGTAAAAAAAGGAGCTTGTCATGGGGAAGGCACAATTAAAAGAAGTAATAAAGGAAGAGGTCAAACAGCCGGAGGTTAAAATATCCATAACAGAGAAAAAACCCTTTTATGAAGACGGACTTTTTTGGACTAGGGTAGCGGTAGGCTTAATTTTCTTAATTGGTATATTGATGTACTTTTTCTTTTAGTGTAGCCTGAATTTGACATAAATGTTGTTGCTTTTGTTCTTTTGTAGGGGTAGGTTTTAAACTTACCCTCTACTTCGGAACGAACGACCTCTGTAGCCGCCGACCTTTAGGTCGGCCATGATAAACGGGTTTAAAAACCCGCGGTTGCAAAGGGGGAAAATGGGATTTTCTAATCTCGATGTTTCGGTTTCAGATAAGCCGAAACAGTTAAGGAGATTGTTGTTCTGCTAAGAGAGCAGTAAATACCTCTTCAATCCTTGTTACAAAGTCTTTTGCTTTGGCTAATTGAGATACCGCATCTTCTTTATCAAAACTGACATAATCCTCATAATCTGCTTTTTCTCTTTTTGCTTTGGCCTGCCTTAGAATTTGGTAGGCGTCTTTATCAAGGGGACCGTCTTTAACAAAATGCCTGTTAAATAAGGCCATTACCCCGGAATGCTTTTTACTGTCTAAGCCCTTCAAAGCAAGCAGAACCCGTGCCGCCATAAATACAGCGTAATACGAACGTCCGATAGAATCATCCCAGTCGCCGTCTTGAAGTAGGATTTGTGCTGAATGCAATCTAGCCTTGGCCTTTTCCAGTCTATATCGGGCTAAGTCAATGCGGTATTGTTCTATCCCAGAAATATGCCTTCCCTTTCTATCTCTTGAATGAATAATGTTCGGAAATATTTATTTTTTTCATGCTCTTTTTTCGTATAAACAACGGGCGATATATTGCAGCCATATTCAATGTCTGCATCTGCAGCTATGGCACATATTTTATCCCGTAGTTTCCAGTCATCAGAATCAACAACAACCAGAATGTCTATATCCGATTCATCATCAAAATCGCCTCTGGCTTTGGAGCCAAAAAGCTTTAGCTCCAAAAGCTGCCCTCCCATGAGTTTTTTTACTTTTTTTATGAAAAAAAACACGCCTTGGCGTTCTTTTTCAGTAAATTGAACATCTAATTTGCTAGGCGTTAGGGGAAGTGTTATTGCTGTACTAGGCTTTGGCATAAAATTACCTATTTTGAAAAACTAAAGAATAGTTCTACACATAGAATAACCCTAAAAAAGTCTTATTGTCAAACTATTTATGGTTTTTTTTATACTTATTATAACAGATTATTTGCTTACAGGTGAACCGTTTTTTTATATCAAAAATCATCAGGGTAAATAAATGATAATTTTATATCCGGCCTGCTCTTGTTTTTTGAAAAATTTTATGCTAACCTTTATATTCAAATATGGGCTGAGGCGGCTTTGTTTGTTAAGGGGGGAGTCCGCTAATATATAAGGACTCAAATCATGGGCGAGCGTTGGTGGAAGAAGTTCCGTAAGTTGAGTAAAAATCCAAAGGGGGACACTAAAATGAGGAAGCATATTTTGGCATTGGGGAAAGACCCCACTATTCAACACTCACTATGGCAGGCTTTCGGTAAAGAAGTAGACGTAAGATATAATAACGGAACGCAATCCCTCCTGAACCTAGTAGGGAATGTTCCGCCGGATGTTATTTTGGCTGATATTAAGCTGCTAAAAAACAGCGATTTAAGCAGTCAGATTAAAAGAGACGACCGCGTGGCGGGGGTGCCGTTACTGTTGCTTGCCAATGAAAACGAAATCGTATCCGATCGTAAATTGGCGGATTGGGGAGCTGCCGGTATTATTAGTCAACCGGTGGATATTGAAGAATTAAAACTAAGGGTTGGAAATTTTTTGGACAAATATGCAATACCCAGCGATCTGCATGAAATCAATTTAGATGAATTCAGGCTGGATAATCTGGACCAGGAACTCTTGAATCTAAATAAAAGAGCAAATGCCAGCGGTACGGAAGCTTATTACGGCAAAAATGAAATTTCTACTTGCGAGCTTGATCAAATATTGGCGGAAATAGACGAAGTTCCCACTAAGAATAAAGAGGGGGGAGTAAAGATGAAAGAAGAGGGGCTGCATTATCTAAGAAGAGCCACTGAATCCAAGGAGTATCAAGACGAAGAAGAAAATTACGCAGCTTACCAAGAGCCGGATACATCGGAGTTAGCAATGGAAAAAACAGCAAAAAAATTTACTCAGGACAAAGGCCATGCGGCCGCCTCGTTTACCAGCGGTAATGACTCTATTGAACAATGGCTGCGCAGTATAGCTGAAGAAAAAATAACCATGGCTATTGCAAATGAAAATGTCGGACAGCTAATCGAAAAAATAGCCCGCTCTGTTGTGCCTAGAATTGCCGAAGAATTGGTGAATAGAGAAATCGAGCGGATAAAGAAAAAAATAGCCGGAGAATAACTTTAAGTCTGATAATGAAGCAGAACCTACCCACTACCTATGAACCTAAAACCACTGAAGCAAAGTGGTATAAATACTGGTTGCAAAAAGGCCTTTTTGCCCCAAACCCCTCTTTGAAAGCAGAACATTACTGTATTGTTATTCCCCCTCCCAATGTAACCGGCTCGCTGCATATCGGGCATGCCTTAAATAATACTTTACAAGATATCTTAATCCGCACCAAAAGAATGCAGGGGTTTAATGTTCTCTGGGTCTTTGGTATGGACCATGCCGGTATTGCCACTCAAAATGTAGTCGAAAGACAATTAGCCCAAGAAAATCTTTCTCGTAATGATTTAGGGCGCAAAGAGTTTGTTAAGCGCGTATGGCGTTGGAAGCAGGAATCGGGTGACGCTATAGTAAATCAGCTAAAGCGCCTAGGCGTCTCCTGTGACTGGAGCCGCGAACGCTTTACTATGGATGAGGGGCTGTCTCGTGCGGTAAAAAAGGTATTTGTCCAGTTATACGGGGAAGGATTAATCTATCGGGGGCATTATATTATTAACTGGTGCCCGCGCTGTCATACAGCTTTGTCTGATTTGGAAGTGGAGTATCATGAATTAGACGGTCACCTGTATTACCTTAAATATCCTTTAGCCGACGGCTCCGGCAAGCTTACCGTAGCTACCACGCGGCCTGAGACTATGCTGGGCGATACGGCGGTAGCTGTGCATCCTAAAGACAAGCGCTTTAGCCATTTGATAGGCAAACAGCTTGTTCTGCCTATTGTAGGGCGTTATATTCCGATTATTGCAGATAGCTTTGTAACCCCGGAATTTGGCACAGGCAGCGTAAAGGTAACTCCGGCGCATGATCTCAATGACTTTGAAATGGGTATCCGCCACAATTTGCAGCAGATTGTGGTTATGGATTCCGATGCCAAAATGAATGAGCGGGCGGGTAAATATGCCGGTATGGATCGCCTTGAATGCCGCAAAAAGATATTAAATGAGCTTCAGGACGGCGGGTTTTTAGATAAAATAGAGGATTACAAGCATTCTGTAGGGCATTGTTATCGCTGTAAAACCATTATAGAGCCGGCTGTTTCCGACCAATGGTTTGTTAAAATGAAGCCGCTTGCAGAACCGGCAATTAGCGCTATCCGGCAGGGTGAGATCGAGCTTGTTCCCAAGCAGTGGGAGAATACCTACTATGACTGGATGGATAATATACGCGACTGGTGCGTCTCGCGCCAAATCTGGTGGGGACACCGTATACCCGCTTGGTACTGTGAGAAATGTAAGCAGGTTATAGTACAAGAAGAAGACCCTGCGCTTTGTCCTAGTTGTTCAAATACAACATTTAAACCGGAAACCGATGTGTTGGATACTTGGTTTTCTTCCGCATTATGGCCTTTTACTACTTTGGGCTGGCCGGATTGGCCTGAAGAATCCTTAAAGAGTTTTTATCCCACCTCTGTATTAGTTACCGGTTTTGATATCCTGTTTTTCTGGGTTGCCCGTATGATTATGATGGGGCTTAAGTTTATGGATGATATACCCTTTCGGCGGGTATATATCCATGCCTTGGTTCGTGATGAGCACGGGAAGAAGATGAGTAAATCCAAGGGTAATGTGATTGATCCCTTAGATACAATGGAGGCTTACGGTACTGATGCTTTCCGTTTTAGCCTTACGGCGCTTACCACTCAGGGACGCGATATATGCTTATCCGAAAAAAGGATTGAGGGCTATCGCAATTTTATCAATAAAATCTGGAATGCCTCGCGCTTTTGTTTAATGAATCTGGAAGGCTATCAAGCGCAGGATATAGCGGCGCTTAAGTTGGAACCAGCCGATAAGTGGATTATAGATAAGCTTAAACAAACCATTATCGGGGTTAGCGACGCTATTGAAAAACATGAATTTAGCCGAGTAGCGCTTGGTTTGTATCAATTCTTCTGGCATGAATTCTGCGACTGGTATCTGGAGCTGGCAAAGCCGCGCCTGTATCAAGCAGACGATCAAATTGCCCGTACTACCGCACAAAATATCATCATTAAGGTACTAGAGAATTCGCTAAAAATGCTGCATCCGATTATCCCCTTTGTAACTGAAGAAATATGGCAGAAGCTGCATCCTGATGAAAGTATCATGGTTGCCAAATGGCCAGATGTACAAGAGGAATGGCTAAGTCTATGCGATACCGATAAATCCGATAATGATTGTAAAAATATGGGGCATATAATATTAATCATTGAGGAGATTCGCCGTATCCGCACAATGTTGAATATATCTCCGGCTAAAAGGATCAAGGTACATCTGGCTGTTCAAGGTATTCAAGCTGTTAATATGTTAAAGCAAAATTCCGCATATATTGAGAATCTGGGCAAAGTTGACTGCTTAAGTATTGCCCAAGGCGAGGGTAAATTACCGCATGGCGCCACCGGATTGGTGGACGGGGTTAATATTTGTGTGGATATATTAGGCCTTGATTTAACGCAGGAAGAATAGCGGTTAAAAAAACAAATCACAAAATTAAAAAAGGAGCTTGCTCCTATACAAAAGAAATTATCCAATCCGCAGTTTTTGAAAAAAGCCCCTCCCGATGTGGTAGAAAAACAGCATGAAAAGCAAGCCCAAATAGACGCTAAACTGGCACAATTGGAAAAGAATTTAGGCGATATAAAGCAATTGCTGTAGGAGATAAATGAATCCCAAAGAACGTCCGAACCATAAAAAATATATCCAGATACTTCGGCAAATGCCGCCGGAGAAAAGACTACTTAAGGCTTTTGAGTTGTCTGAATTCACTAAAGAGTTATTTATACATGGATTACGCAAAAGATTCCCTGATTTACCAGAAGAAGAATTTAAAAAATTATTGCTTAAGCGTCTGGAAAAATGTCACAACAGGAATTACTAAAAAGAGTTATCCGAATACTTGAAAACGCTAAGATTGACTATATGCTTACGGGTTCTATCGTTTCCAGCCTTCAGGGCGAACCGCGGTCCACCCACGATATAGATATTGTAGTGGCTATTCAGAAATCAGTGGTGAAATAATTGACCCAGGCTTTTTTACCGCTGGATTTTTATTTGGATGAGGGGAGCGCTTTTGAGGCGATTACCAGGCAGACGATGTTTAATCTTATTGACGTAAATGAGGGGAATAAAGTTGATTTTTGGATATTAACCGATAATTCATTTGACAAGTCGCGATTTTTCCGGAGGTATAGCCAAGAAGTTCAGGGAATTAAAATGAATGTTTCCAGCCCGGAGGATACTATTCTGGCAAAATTGAAATGGGCTAAATTATCCGGTGGCAGCCAAAAACAGTTTACAGACGCCTTGCGTATTTATGAAGTTCAGCTAGGAAAGCTGGAGCAGGATTATATGGAGGAATGGGTCAAAAAATTAGAGATTGAACAACTTTGGGAGCGTCTGAAGGATGAGGCAGAAGGCCTGTAGAACAAAACAAGGAAAGCGCCGTACATTGACCAACGAACAGATAATAAAACAGGCGATTGCCGAAGATGTGGGAGCGGGGGACGTTACCACCTTGGCCATAGTTCCGGCGGATAAACGGACGACAGCCAAAATTTTTGCCAAGGAAAATTTGGTATTAGCCGGTTTAGATATTGCCAGAGATGTTTTTTATCAATTTGATAATAACATAATTTGGCAAAGTAACCACAAAGACGGTGAGCATCTTTAATCAGGTTCGCTTATTGTACAAATAGACGGACTGGCCGGTGCAATGTTGACCGCTGAACGTACAGCCTTAAATTTTATGCAGCGCCTGTCCGGTATAGCCACCTTAACCGCTTCATATGTAAGCCTGCTTAAACCATATAAAACTCAAATTAAAGATACGCGAAAGACCACTCCCGGTTTGCGCTCCTTGGAAAAATACGCTGTAGCCTGCGGCGGAGGGATAAATCATCGCATGGGTTTATATGATGCGATTTTAATTAAGGATAATCACATTGCCTATGCCGGCGGTATAAGACAGGCTATAGAATTAGCCAGAGTAAATGCTCCAGCCGGCTGGCCTGTGGAAATAGAGACTGAGAATTTAGCGCAGGTAAGGAAAGCCTTGGAATGTAAGGCTGAAACCATTATGCTGGATAATATGAGCGGACGTAAGGGGCTGTTAAAACAGGCGGTGGAATTAATAGACGGCAGGGCAAAAATAGAAGTTTCCGGCGGTATTACCGCAAAAAATATATGTGAGATCGCCGAATTGGGAGTTGATTATATAACGTTGGGCGTACTTACCCATTCTGTGCAGGCGGTAGACATACATATGTTGTTAAAATAACCTTACTTGTTTTGTTGAATTGTAGGGGTGGCGGCGGCTTTGCCCCGACCGAGGACGCGGGACAATGCTGTTGACTTAAGGAAGTTGTCATTCTGAATGAAGCGAAGCGAAATGAAGAATCTTCCCCCATATGCGAGTAAGATTCTTCACTTCACTCCGTTGCGTTCAGAATGACAGCTAATAGTATCATTTTTAATAAAACGCTCTACTCGAATAAATATAAACAAGAAGGCTATTATCTTGTATGCAGATATCCTAAAAGCAATAGCCGATGCGGGTGTGGTGGGGGCCGGCGGGGCAGGTTTTCCTACGCATGTAAAGCTTAAGGCCAAGGCGGAATTGGTAATTGCCAATGGCTGTGAGTGCGAGCCGCTGATACAAAGCGATAAGCGCCTGATGCAAAATGAGGCGGGCGGGATTGTTAGCGGGCTTGTACTTGCCATGGAGACTGTCGGAGCGAAAAAAGGTATTATTGCAGTAAAAGCCAAAAACACTAGCGCAATAAATATTCTATCCAAATTCATCCAAAAACAAAAAAATATAAGTCTGTTTAAATTACGCGATTATTATCCTATCGGCGACGAGCAATTGTTGGTATATGAAGTAAGCGGAAAACTAGTCCCACCCGGCGGAATACCGCTTGCGGTAGGCGTCGTAGTTTGTAATGTAGCTACATTATATAATATAGCCAAGGCTCAAGATGGCATACCGGTTACGCACAGATATGTAAGCATTGCCGGCGAGGTTGCACACCCTAAAACCGTATCTGCTCCTATTGGTATAACAATTAGCGAATTAATAGTAGCAGCCGGCGGCGCTTTAGTAGATAATCCGGCTTTGATTATAGGCGGACCTATGATGGGGCGGCTGTCTTATGACTTGCAAACACCGGTTATAAAAACCACGGGCGCCGTATTAGTTCTTGACAGCGAACATCCGCTGGTAGTAAAAAAATCCCAACGCAGCCGGCATGCGGCATCTTTATGTTGTCAATGCGGCGCTTGTACTCAGATTTGTCCCCGCCAGTTATTGGGTTATCAGGTGGAGCCTGATAAAATAATGAACAAATCCGGTTACTCTTATGTAGTCGGGCTCGTCCCTGAGTTCGACCCTAAAAAACTCTGGGTCAGGGACGATCCGGAGTACCGTGGTTTATATGACAAACCAACTCAGTTGGTTAATAAGGTATCTAAAGAGTGCAGTGATTGTAACTTATGCGGCGCTTATGCCTGTTTTATGGGCATATCTCCTATGTATGTGCATAGCCGCTTAAAACAAGCTGGAGCTAAGCCAACCGCCCGGGAGCTGCGAAGCGTTCATCCTTTAAGAGCGCAGCGTTATGTGCCTACAACACGTTTAATCAGCCGGCTGGGGTTGCGGGAGTTTAATGTTCCCATACCGTATAATTCGTATAAAATTATCCCGAAACAAATAAAGTTACTATTAAAACAACATATTGGAGCGCCGGCAACTGCGGTGGTAGAAAAGGGTCAACTGGTAAAAGCGGGGCAATTGGCAGCGAAAATACCGGCAGGCAGCTTGGGGGCTAATCTTCATAGCCCGATTGACGGAGTGGTGCAGGAGATAAAACCGGCTATCGTGATTAAACCAAGCTAGGTGATTAAGCCTGAACATTAAGCAGCAGATGACCGAAAGATCGGTCAAGGTTATGTTGGGTATGCCCTATGCCGAAACATAGATTCTTGCCTTCAAGGTTGTGTTATCATTGCTTATAACCTGAAAAATACTTTCAATTTGTCATTCCTGCGGAGGCAGGAATGACAGGTTAAGAGCATTTTTTGTGGTTGCCGGATTCTAAAATCCGGCAGCTTAACAGGTGTTAGATTTAAGAATCTGACACCACAAACAAACTTATGTTTCGGGATGTCTCATCCCGAAACACCTAGCGGTGAGCAACTTGGTTTCGGGGTGAGACACCCCGAAACATAGAATCTACTCGCATATGTAGGCAGATTCTTCACACCACTCCGTTGCGTTCATAATGACCGTAAATAAAACCAAAAAATAGCGGGTTTAAAAACCCGCGGCTACAAAATAATAAAATGACCAAAATTAAAATATGCGGTATTACCAATCTTTCTGATGCTTTGGCTGCTGTCGAATTGGGTGTGGATGCTTTAGGATTTGTTTTTTATAAGCCCAGCCCTAGATATGTAAAACCGGATACCGCCCAAAAAATTATAGCGGCATTACCTGCATTTATTAGTATGGTCGGCGTGTTTGTGGATGAGGAAAGCGAGCTTATCAACCAGATAACAGATTATTGCAAACTGGATTTGGCACAATTACACGGCCATGAATCCCCTGTTTTTTGTGAACAAATCAAGGCTGACACAATTAAGGCCATTCGTATAAGAGACAGGCTAAGTTTAATAGATATTGACAAGTATCCTGTAAAAGCTGTATTATTAGATAGTTATCACAAGGATAAAATAGGCGGTACCGGAGAGGTGTTTAATTGGGATTTAGCAATTGATGCCAAAAAATATGCTAAAATAATACTTGCCGGCGGATTGGATGCACATAATATCAAACAAGCAATTGATACGGTAAGACCATATGCTGTTGATGTATCCAGTGGTATAGAACAAGAACCGGGCAAAAAGGATATAAAAAAAATGTGGGCTTTTATAGAGAGTATTCGCCGTTTTGATTGTAGCTTATGTTTTGGTATGTCCCATGCCGAGACTAATTGCTCACCGCTAGGTGTTTCGGGGTGAGACACCCCGAAACAATAAAGCCTAAAGACAAAACCAATTTTACGTAACATGAGTTAACTTAAGCATCATGGATAGTCTAATTCTAGCCTCTGCTTCTCCGAGGCGCAAAAGATTAATGGAACAATTAGGGCTTGATTTTAAGGTTATTCCAAGTAAAGTAAAAGAGACTTCTTCACAGATACTCTCAGCAGAAGAATTGGTTAAGGAAAATGCTTATAGAAAAGCCAACGAGGTAGCTGTCGGCTTGGATAAAGGAATAGTTATCGGCGCTGATACGGTTGTAGTCTTTAATGGTAAGATATTGGGCAAGCCTCATACAAAAGAAGTAGCTGTAAGAACTTTACATTTGTTAAGCGGTAAGGAGCATTTGGTTTACACCGGTTTGGCCTTGGTAAGGGCGGATTGTAACAGCTATACTACCAGATGTATGGTGACTAAAGTTACCATGAAAAAGCTAACTTTTCAGGAGATTTTGGGCTATGCTGCCACAGGAGAGCCGTTGGATAAGGCCGGCGCTTATGCGATTCAAGGTTTGGGGGAGATGTTGATTGAAAAGATCGAGGGCTGCTATAGTAATGTAGTAGGGCTGCCTTTGGCTTTGTTGGCCGATATGCTTAATGAATTTGGAGTCAGTATAATTCCCGTTAAATAATTTGAATTGGGTTTGTTAAGGAGGCGGATAAAATGACAGATATTCATGCTGTATTTAAGGCTAAAAAGGCGCTGATTGCCGGAGGATTGGGTTTTGTCGGCAGCAATTTGGCGCACAAGCTGGCGGACTTGGGGGCTGAGGTATTAATTGTTGATTCTTTAATATCGGGTTACGGTGGAAATCTCTTTAATGTTGATGGTATAAAAGATCAGGTAAAAATAAATTTTTGCAATATTTGCGATAGCCACAATTTAGCCCAATTATTATCTGGTCAGGATTATATATTTAATCTTATGGGTACTCACAATAAGTATGATGGCGTGGATAATCCTTTTTACGATTTGGAATTAAATTGCCGGGCTCATCTTAGTGTTTTAGAGACCGCCAGCAAAGTAAATCCTGATGCAAAGATAGTCTTTTGTTCAAACCGCAATCAATACGGTAAACCAATACAGCTTCCAGTAAGTGAAGAACATCCGCAAAAACCGATTGAAATAAATGGGATTCATCAATTAACTATTGAAAATTATTACAATTTTTATCATAGAGTTCATGGATTAAAAACAACGGGACTAAGGCTTACCAGTACATACGGTCCTCGGCATTTTATGCGGCATCATAAATTGGGCGTAGTAAATTGGTTTATAAAATTGATTCTGGATAACAGAGAGGTGTATATTTTTGGGGACGGCAAGCAGATAAGAGATATAAACCATGTAGATGATGTAACAGAAGCTATGCTTTTGGTTGCTGCACATAAGGAAGCGGCAGGTAAGGTATATAATTTAGGCGGCGCTCCTGTTTCTATGGAGAATTTGATTAAAAAATTGATAGAATTAACCGGAAATGGCGGGTATAAAATAATGCCTTATCCAGAACAGTTCAAGATTTTAGAATTAGGTGATTATAAGGCGGATTATAGTAAAATAAACAAAGAATTAGGCTGGAGTCCTCAAATATCCCTGGATGAAGGGCTTAGGAATACCATAAGGTTTTATGAAAGGTTTAAGCGTTATTATTGGTAGGGACAAGCCCGATGACCGTTATATTTTGCAGGTATAAGGGGTATGCCGGGTTGATATTATGAATTTAAAATTATATAATTTAGCCTGTTAATACGATAACAGGGAGGATATGTTGTGACTAAATTATCGGTCGTCATACCGGTCTATAATGAAGTAAACAGTATAAAAGAAGTTATTAGGCGGGTAAAGGAAATTGATATTGATAAGGAAATTATCATTGTAGATGATTTTTCTACAGACGGCACGCGTAAGCTGCTTAAAGGGATGGAAAATGATGAGCGTCTTAAAATTTTTTATCACCCGCAGAATCAAGGCAAAGGAGCGGCGCTGCGAACCGCCTTTAAGCATCTAAATGGAGAGATTACCATTATTCAGGATGCCGATTTGGAATACGATCCTGTGGAATACCCTCATTTGTTGCAGCCTATTTTAAATGATCAAGCGGATGTAGTTTATGGTTCGCGATTTATCGGCGGCTCCCACAGGGTGCTGCTTTTCTGGCATTATGTAGGTAATAAGCTGGTAACGCTGTGTTCCAATATGTTTACCAATTTGAATCTTACTGATATGGAAACAGGATATAAGGTTTTTAGAACGGAAGTGCTAAAGCCGATACAGATAAAATCCAATCGTTTTGGTTTTGAGCCGGAGATTACAGCTAAAGTCGCCAAGCAAAATTGCCGTATTTATGAGCTGCCCATTTCATATCACGGCAGAGACTATTCCGAGGGCAAAAAACTTACATGGAGAGACGGTATTGCAGCTGTTCTGCATATAATAAAGTATCATTTTGTGGACTGATTTTTTGTTTATGTTTCTATAATAGGTTTTAATTCTGTCATTCTGAGGCTTAAAAGCCGAAGAATCTTACTCGCATACGGGAGCAGATTCTTCGGCCTGCGGCCTTCAGAATGACAAGTACATATGTTGTCGGCATATCTCATCCCGAAACTAATTGCTTACCACAGGTGTGTCTCGGGGTGAGACACTCCGAAACATAAATATAGACGCCGACTTTTAAGTCGGCCAGCCAGGACGGGTTTAAAAACCTGCAACAGCATATATTTATACCAATTTGCATTCTATAGCTGATATGGTAGTCGGGCTCGTCTCTGAGCCCGACTCCTGAAGGCTCTGGGTCAGGGACGACCCAGAGTACCATGATAATTGAATGCAAATTGGTATTACACAAAATTCTTGACAGACCCTCATTAATCATCATTAATTAAATCATGAAGAGAGTCTTTGTCTGTTTTGTTAAGAAGAGTGTCCAGGTGCATATCACCTCTTACTTCGAAATCTACGCCATATTTTTTTTCTATTGTTTCGACGTGAGTATCGCCTCTCTTGCGCCTTAGCTGGCCGTCTTCATTTCTACTTCTACTACCTTTCATTCCATGGGCGTCTTCAGCCACAAAAATCACCTCCGAACCATATAAAGTAGCATGCAAATAGAACTATACCGCTAGTGGTATTCTTTGTCAAGAATTTTTAAGTTTTGTTGGACTTGTTTTTACTGAATAAAAATAATTTTTATGTTTTGGCATTTCTTATGTCGAAACGTAGGATGCCCAGACAGGTGTTTCGGTGTGAGACACCCCGAAACATAAATGTAGACGCCGACTTTTAAGTCGGCCTACCATGCCCTCTTTATTGGGTGGGTTTAAAAGCCCGCCACTACATTCCTAGCCGCTATACTGTGATTCATCATGGGTTGTATCTTGGCTGCCTTGTTCTCTTTGTGTTTCTGCATTTATTAATTCCATACTGCGTACTGCCGCATCGGCCGCCGAGTCTATTTCCGATTCCATACCGCTTATAATCAATCTGCCGGAAGCGCCGAAGGGTTTAATATTTATCAATTTAACCTCAGCCGCTTTTAGGGCTTCATTGCAAGCAATGGCAAGATATGCCGCCGGCGTTGTTTCTAAAATAAATATCGACTCTCCGGCTAATACCATATTTCCTTTGGCAGTACCGGTAAAGGAAATTGCATGGTCCTGCTCTACTCCGCGTATGATTTTATTGGTAAGCAATTTTACCTGCGCTCTCATGCCGAGATTTAGGTTAGTTGCGCCTAAAATTGAATAACCGGCTTCTTTAACCTCGCCTTGATCCTCATGGTGTACTTCCAGTAAACCAAAATGACGCTCTGTAACCACTGAACCTAGGCGTACCTTGGTGGCTTTTAGCGCCATATCTATCATAGTATGGATTTCCATAGCCGGAGCAATCTCTAAGAATAAGGCTGCATCATATTCCTGCGGGTCATATACGCGGTTGTCTTTGGCGATAAATTGTGCAAGCTGCGGTTGCAGGCTGTCTATGAAAGTATATGTTCGTAACTCAAATTCCACTTTATTCTCCTTATACTAATTTTTATTTAATTTGTTGTCATTCTGTAATTTACTGTCATTCTTCGGCTGAAAGCTGAAGAATGACAGGTTGAAAAGAGCTTTTCATTATAGTATAGATATTAAGTCAACAGCATTGGGGGTTTATCCCCGCCTGAAAGTAGGGGTAGGTTTAAAACCTACCCCTACAGGATAACAAAACCAACAAGTTTTATGTCGAACTCACGTTAAATATGCTTATTAGCTGCGTTTTTTAAAGCGATATGTTAAAAACAATCCTAAAAGGATTAAATAAAAAGGGTCGATCATAAATCTAAAACGGTGATTTTCCGCTAGCTCCAGACAATTACCTAGTAGGGTTACAAACAGTATATTAGCACAAAGAAATAAAATGGTTAAGCTAAAAGCCAAATTCGTTGGTTTATCTTTTAAGGACTTAGCGGCCTGCCAAATTCCGTAAAAAATCAAAAAAGGAAACATCAATATAAGGAAAACCCCTTTATTAAAAAATTTTCGCAGATAATCCTTGTTTCCTAACTTATCCAGCGTTTTCCATGTATCATTAAAATATCTCCCATAAAACAAGATATTAAATAAACGGTCATACCGTCTTATTTTGGTTAAATTATTATGGAAAAAACTGTAATCACTGCTGGGACGAAAATAATTGGAATATGCGCCGATTATTGCGCCCAAATAAAGCCTGGGGCGGTTTTTTATTACTGAAACGGCATCTTTTAAATATTTTTTGGAAATATCTATGTATATAATATTATTATAATTGGTATGCCCTGTTGATCTTACTTTTTGGTCTAAAACCGGAATTTGCGTTTTTTGGCGCGTTTTAAAATATTTTTGGTATGAATCAACAGGACTAAACGGCCTAATAAGCGATATATCGGATAGTTTCTTTTCTTTAACCCATAAATTCCGCTCATGCCGGGTAAGTTTACTAACGGTTATGCGCGAAAGATTCATTCCCAGCCAACTGCTGGTAGAAAAACCGCCGAAAAGATAAAAATTCTTGGCATAGCACAAAAAAATAAGCAAAAAAGGGATAGCGGCGGAAATAAGAATTTTCTTCCATTTTTTTCTGCAAAATGAAATCAGTACGATAATGCACAGAACAAACCATAATATGTGGAACATGCTCCTGGTAAGTGAAATAATTGCAAGCATGCTAAAAAAGATAAAAGCGTCTAATTTGGTTTCCTTACTTAAAAAACGGTGTAAAAACAAGGCGGATAAACAAAGTAGGACTGCAATAGGATAGGTATAAAACAACCAGTTTTCATACAGAATGCACGATGGACTAAGTGTAAATAAAACAGTCAGCAGCACAGCTATTCTATTTGATATGCCCAATTTTATCATTAAAATAAAGACGGATAGTACAAGTATCAGACCGAAAATTAAGTAAATAATATTAAAGGCTGCAACCTCATATCCCGGAAATAATTTTAATACAAACCCCAAAAACAGATTAAAAAACGGCGGCTGGCTGTGCAGATAATACAAACTCTGCAACAGGTTATTTTTAAGTAGTAAAGGGTCAATATATTGCCAAAACCATCTTATTGAAACAGCATCGAAGTTGATCCCAATATAAAAGTAAAACAGCCGAGAGATAAAAAAAAGCCCTGCAATCATGATTAGCGGGCGATTTATAAACCGCTTAATTTTTTCTGATGAGATATTAGGTTTCAAAAAGAATCCTTGGGGCTAAGAAAACAGGGAATTATTTATTAAATAATATTATATCCTTTAAAATTGGTTAAATTTATAATATAATAAAGCTATTATAAATCAACTCCAATATATAGGTCAAGTAATGTATCTTGATAGTATAGGAAATACTTTTCCCAATACACATTTGTGGATTTTTAACGCAAAGAATAATAATATATGAGAATATTACTTACAAATGACGACGGTATTCATGCTGCCGGCCTTAGAGTATTGCATGAGGAACTAAAAAGCATAGCCCAAGTCGATATTGTGGCGCCTGAAGTGGAACAAAGCGCTGTTGGGCATGCTATTACCATTTATAATCCATTACGCGTAACAGAAACTTTCAAACATAAAGAATTTTTTGGTTATGCGGTTAACGGCACCCCTGCGGACTGCGTAAAAATCGGTCTTAAGGTGATTTTATCCGAGCCGCCGGATTTGATTGTCTCCGGTATAAATTTGGGTATGAATGTCGGAGACTGCATTATTTATTCCGGTACAGTATCAGCGGCTACAGAAGGAATTATCTTGGGTGTTCCGTCTATAGCCGTGTCATTAGCCAGCTATGCCCCTGATGCCGATTTTGGCTATGCGGCGGAATTTACAAAAAAACTGGCCGAACAAGTATATCAAAACGGCCTGCCAGAAGGCGTGTTGCTTAATGTAAATATTCCGGCAGTTGCTCCTTCTAAAATAAAGGGCGTTAATATAACGCATCAGGGTAGATTTACCTTTAAAGATGTATTTGTAAAACAAAAAGACCCCAAAGGACGCACTTATTTTTGGCTGGAAGGAGAAGATATCAGAATGAATACCGATAATAATAATGATTTAAATGCTATTATGAATAATAATATCTCCATTACTCCGATTAAATATGAGCTTACAGACCATAATTATTTAAAAGAACTGGAAAAATGGGAGATACGATATTAATATACAGCATTTGGAAATCTCCTGTTGGTTTAATTGCAGCCGCTGCCGGCGGCTGTGGTCTTTGCCGTATCAGCCTTAATATAGATGAGTCAGGGTTTATCGCTAAGTTAGAAAAAGAATATCAGTGTAAGCCGGTTAGGTCGTCTTCATCTTTTAATCTGTTAGAAAGAAAATTTGACGCCTATTTTGAGGGTAGAAATAAAGATATAAAATGTAAGCTGGATTTGAAAAAAACAACCTGCTTTCAAAGGCAGGTATGGCGGGTGTTGACCCAAATTCCCTACGGACAGACCAGATCATATAAGTGGGTGGCAGATAAAATGGGTAAACCGACGGCATCTCAGGCAGTCGGGCAAGCCAATGCGGCAAACCCTTTTCCAATTGTAATCCCCTGTCATCGGGTGATAAGTTCAAACGGCGCTTTAGGGGGATACAGCGCCGGCGCCGGCATTAAACAACAATTACTGAGCCTGGAAGCAAGCTTATAGGAGGGACGCTCTATTAAAGCTGAATTGGACGGATGGCGATATTTTGTATTACCGATTTTTATTGTCTGTAATCTATTTTTTTGCTCTATAGTATCAGCCGGGCGCCCGGAGAGTACATCAACCAGTACCAGTGAGCAGCGGGAAAAAATCAATATAACTGTATATCAACAAAATTTGGCATTGATATCAGAAGTTCGTAATATCAGACTGCAAGCCGGTTTAAATGAAATAAGCTTATTAGATGTGCCTAAGCTTATTGAACCTGATTCCGTATATATACAGTTTATAGACACTCCTGAAGAAATAAAATTAATCCAACAGGAATTTAAATACGATTTACTTACCGCTAAAAGCCTGCTTGATAAATATATCGGTCAAAGTGTAGAATTACATGAAACAATTGAGGGTAAAATTAAAGAAAAGGTAACTTCCGCCGTTTTACTTGGTACTGGCGAGGAAAATATTTATCAAATCGGTAATAAAATCCATGTAGGACATCCCGGACGCGTGGTGGTAGGCATGCTGCCTAAAGGTATAATAACCAAACCGGCGCTTATGTATCAATTAGAGACGGCTTTATCCGGTAAAGCCAAATGCCGCATCAATTATTTGAGCAAAGGGCTTAATTGGAATACCGATTATCTGGCTGTTGTGGCTGATGGCGAAAAAAAACTTGATTTACAGGGATGGGCGCATATAGATAATAACAGTGGAGCAAGCTATAAGGATGTCGTATTAAATCTGGTGGCCGGAAAAATTAACAGTCTGCCGGAGAAAATTCAACCGATAAGAGCGCAAAGGGCGGTTATGAGCGAAAAAGCGCAAGGCATGGATTTGGCGTTTAAACAGGCGTCTTTTTTTGAATATCAATTATATAAATTAGACGACCGCCTGATAGACTTAGACGATAAACAAAGCAAACGCATCAAGTTATTAGAATCAGAAAATATCCCTGTAGAGAAAAAATATATTATAGAAAATAAAGTCCCTATTTCAGTATATCCTCAAGCCGGGCGCGATAAAAATCAAGTACCCGTAAAGGTAACTTTGGAATTTATGAATATAAAAGAGCATAATTTGGGAATACCGATTCCCGCTGGAGCCGTTAGGCTGTTTAAATATGATGCGCAAGGCGAGCTGCAGCTAATCGGAGAAGACAAAATAAACCATACCACGTTAAATGAAAAAATCAGGTTAGAGGTTGGGCAGGCAAATGATATTAGCGCTAAGCGGATTCAAATAGATTATAAAAGAATAAACAAAAGAGCATATCAGGCGGAATATCAAATAGATATTAGAAACCATAAAGATATACCGGTAAAGATTGCCCTGATTGAACATCCAATGGGAGAATGGCGGATAATTAAAAACAGTACACCTTTTATTAAAAAAAACGTGCGTACGGCAGAGGCGGAAATAGAAATTCCGGCAAAAAAACATAAAATCATAAGCTATACCATAGAGGTAAGTTATTAAAATAATAGGTTGTAAATGAAAAAAACTTTTCTAAAAATATCGCTTGTTTTTTTAAGTATTTTATTTTGCTTAATCTGTATGGAAATAGGCATAAGGGTGTTTAGGCGACATATCTGGATCGAAGAATTCAACGGCAGTATAGCTTTTAATAAAAAGATTAAAGCAAAAATTGCAAGTTTAGTTAAAGAAGGATTTGATAAAAGAGAAGATTATGACCTTGGCTGGGATATTACAAACAGAATAAGAAAAGACGGCAGCGTACCAGGGCTGATTTATCACTCCAATGCTCAAAGTATAAGAGGAACGAAAGATTATCCTGTTACTCCAAGCCCCAAAATAACCAGAATAGCGGCTTTTGGCGATTCATTTATTTATGGACAGTGCGTATCGGAGGAGGATTCTTGGGCGTCAGTTTTAGAAGAAAAATATCTGGGGCAGGTAGAGGTTTTAAACTTTGGAGTAAATGGTTACGGAACGGATCAGGCGTTTTTAAAATATAAGAAAAAAGGAGCTAAATTTAAACCGGATATAGTTATTATAGGCTTGCAACTTGAGAATACGTTTAGAAATGTAAATGTGTTTAGGTATCTTTATATGACCCACAGTCCACCGGTAGTTACTCCAAAACCGCGATTTGTTTTGGAAAACGGTAAACTCCGATTAATCAAGCCTATGCCGGTAAAAAATCTCTACGACGTATTGTCTGATTTTGATAATTCGGAATTTAAAAAATATGAATATTTTTATATTAAAACCTTTTTAGACTATTACCCGTTTAATCTGTCAACGCTTGGTCAATTTATAAGCTTTAGGTACAAACGCTGGAAGTGGGGGCCTGAATATGGCTTATCCAAAGGGGCTGAACCCTTTGAAACTACCCTGGCGATTGTAAGTGAATTTTATAATGACGCCATAAAAAATAATGCAGAGCCATTTGTGTTAATAATACCGATTAGTTCTACCTTTGTCGAGTGTTCCGCTGATTTGCAAGAGGCATTTGATGAGAGGGGAATCAGATATTTAAATGCGGGTAATGGGTTTTTAAAGCACATGGATAAGCATAAAACAGATTGGTTGTATTATTTGGCGCCAAATTGCAAGCATTTTACTAAACTAGGCAATCAAATTCTGGCGGCGGAAATTTACGATTATTTAAATGCAAATAAAAATATTTATTTTAGAAAGACCTTAAAATGAAATTACCCGGTAAGACGAAAACATGGATCATTCATCCAACCCAAATTGATATCCGTAACAAACTGGTTAATCAATTGTCTATAAGCCCCTTTTTAGCGCAATTGCTGATAAACAGAGGCATAGAAGATACAAAACAAGCCCGGCTTTTTTTAGAAGGTACATTAGACGATCTTCATTCCCCTTGGTTATTTTCCGATATGGAAAAAGCCGTAAATCGAATCAAGCAGGCGATTAAACAAAAAGAGCTTATCTGTATTTATGGAGACTATGATGTAGACGGTATTACCGGCGTTGCCTTATTGTCCCGTGAGTTTACGCGCATAGGCGTTGCTCATGAAGTATATATTCCGCAAAGGCTTACAGAAGGTTATGGACTTAGTCAAAATGCGTTAGCGCACATAAAGCAAAAAGGCGTAAAACTTATTATTACCGTGGATTGCGGTATAAGCAATCATAAAGAAGCGGCTATAGCCATGCAATGGGGAATGGATATAATAATTACCGATCATCATGAACCGCCGGCTAGCGCGCCGGATGCTTATGCGATCTTAAATCCTAAACAGGCGGACTGCGGATATCCTTACAGTTTTCTAGCCGGCGTGGGAGTGGCGGCTAAACTGGCGCAAGCCCTAACGGATGGAAAAAGTGCGGATAATGGACTGACAAGGAACTTGGATTTAGTCTGCTTGGGAACGGTAGCCGATGTTCTGCCGCTTACCGGTGAAAACAGGATACTGGTTAAATACGGCCTGCAGCAGTTGACAGATACATCAAAATTGGGTATAAAATTATTAAAAGAAATTGCAGGCGTAGGAGAAGACGCTGTTAATGTGGGGAATATTGCCTTTCGCTTGGCGCCAAGGTTAAATGCCGCCGGCAGAATCGGCGATCCTTATACAGCGTTTAGATTATTGCTTAGCTCCTCATTGAATGAGGTAAGAAAATGTGTGCGAAAGCTGGAAACATATAATCAACAACGAAAATTAATAGAAGAACAGATTTTATGTGATGCACGCAGACAATGGGAAGAGCAGGCTGGCAAAGAAGAAAAATCTGCTATTATATTAGATTCCCCCAATTGGCATATAGGCGTGGTAGGTATTGTAGCCTCCAAATTGGTAGATGAATATTATCTGCCTACAGTATTAATCTGTACAGATACAGATATTGCTAAGGGATCGGCCAGAGGGATTCCAAATCTTGATTTATATGGGGTCCTAACCGAATGCGCACCACATTTACTGGCCTATGGAGGACATAAATATGCAGCGGGTTTGACCATAGAGCATAGTAAAATTGAGAGATTTAGGGATCAATTTAATAAAATTACCCGTGAAAGACTAACCAAAGAAGACTTATTAAAACAGGTTACCATAGATTTTGAATTACATCTGGATGATTTACAATTGGATATGATGGATGAGATCGAATGCTTAGCCCCCTTTGGCCGCGCCAATCCTACTCCCACATTTTGCTCTAATGGAATTAATATATTAAAATATCCACGAGAGGTGGGCAATAATCATCTTAAGATGAAAGTGCGTCAAGGGCGGCAAGTTGTTGACAGTATTGGCTTTAATATGGGGCTCTTTAAAAACAGCCTGAATAATGCAATAAGTTCGCCCGTTGATATAGTATTTCAGCCGCAAATAAACACTTGGCAAGGCAGGCAGCAGCTTCAGCTAAAATTGAAAGATATTCGTTTTAGCTGAAATTTAATATTAGAGTGCGGGCAGTTCTTACCTTATCTTCTATGGTATTGTAACGTGAGTTTGATATTAGAAGAGTAAAAGGTTACTATAGATCAATTAATTGATGTAAATTTCCTGTAGGGGAGGGGGGGCTTCAATGCTATTAAGTTAAGGAAATTGTCATTCTGAACGCAACGGAGTGGAGTGAAGAATCTACCCCCATATGCAAGCAGATTCTTCGGCCTCCGGCATTAAGAATGACAGACTAAAAAAAGCTTTTCATTGTAGTATAAAGCTTAACTTAATGGCATTGAGGGGGGCTTGTCCCCTCCTGTTTTTTTGCAATGTTGTTGACTTAAGATAGCTGTCATTCT
>JAJRXT010000141.1 GCA_024276125.1 bacterium | reverse complement strand
TAACTGTCTGTTGTCTTTAACGTAATTTAATAATGCTTCATAATTTATCTTACCAAATGTCTTCCAGATATTCTGAACGTCTACAAACATTGCTACCTTTTGCATAATATTTCCCTCTTGAATACTTTTAGGGCTTTTTTTATTTTGTACTATTTTATTATATATTAATTTCATATCTTCCGGTGTATCTACTCCGTAACTATCGTAATTACTAGGCAAAACATTGATACGGTATCCGTTTTCCAAAACCCGCAATTGTTCCAATTTTTCCGCTTGTTCTAATAAAGAAGGTTTTAATTTGTTCCATTTAATTAAAAAATTACGCCGGTAGGCATATAATCCTATATGTTTCCAATAAGGCGGTATCACCTCCTGTTTTGTGTTCCGGTTATATGGTATTGGATAGCGTGAAAAATATAGGGCATAATCATTTATATCCGTTATCACTTTTACTACATTGGGGTTATCAATCTGCTCTTTGTTTTTAATGCGGTATTTTAGCGTTACTACAGCCGCCTGCCCGCCGTTAACTAAAGGCATAAGCGCTTGAGTGATGGCCTCCGGCCTGATAAGCGGTTCATCACCCTGAACATTGACTATAATATCAGCGTCTATATTTGATATAGCTTCAATTATTCTTTCAGTACCCGATTCGTGATCTGGTGAGGTTAGTACCGCCCTTGCCCCGAATTTATTTGCTGTATTTACAATACGCTCATCATCGGTGGCAATTATCACCTCATTTAATAAGGCAGTTTTGGCGGTATTCTCATAAACCCATTGAATAACGGGCTTACCAAAAAGCTCAGCCAGCGGTTTACCCGGAAACCTGACAGATCCGTAACGCGCCGGTATAACTGCTATGATACGCATTTTAAATTACCCGCCATGGTTTAGGCAGGAAAATCTCTTCATATAATTTTAAAGCATAGCGATCGGTCATACCGGCAATAAAATCACAAGCTAAGCGGCTGATATTATCCTCATTTTTAGAGCGGTAATCACTGGACATTTCCTTTGGATATTCCAGGAAATGATAATATAATTCCTTAATAACTTTATAGGCTTTTTTAAATTCTGTATAGCTTTTTTTATTGTAATATACTTTTTTGGTTAGAAAACGGCGTAGTTTTTCCGTAGCTTGTATTATATGAGGGCTGGCGGATAATACCGGTAAGGACTTAAGACTGCTATATATTATATCAATTACCATCGTATTTATTCTTTTGGCATGGCTGCAACCTAAAACCTCCAGACAATCTTTGGGGAGATCATCTAAAACAATGACTTCGGCGCGCAAGGCATCGTCAATATCATGATTTACATAGGCTATGGTATCGGCAAGTCTTACAATTTGTCCTTCCAAGGTACCGGCCATCTCGTCGTTGTTTTTGGCAAACATGGTATTATCGCCCTTTGAATGCTTTACAATACCGTCTCTTACCTCATAGCTTAGGTTCAGGCCGCGGCCGTCGCGTTCTAACAAATCGACGACCCGCAGGCTTTGTTCCACATGTTTAAAGCCGCCGGGGTAAATTTCATTAAGCACACTCTCGCCGGCATGTCCGAATGGAGTATGCCCCAGATCATGGCCTAATGCAATAGCTTCGGTTAGGTCTTCGTTTAATCTTAATGACTTGGCAATGGTGCGGGCGATTTGCGATACTTCCAGAGTATGCGTAAGGCGGGTGCGGTAATGGTCTCCGGTTGGCGCTAGGAACACTTGCGTTTTGTGCTTTAGGCGCCTAAATGATTTACAATGAATTATACTGTCGCGGTCAAGTTGATATACGGGTCTTATCTCGCATTCAGGCGCATCGTATAACCGGCCTTTTGACTGGCTGCTGAATGCCGCATACCGGCAAAATATAACCTGCTCTTGTTCTTGCAGCATTTGTTTAATATTCATAATAACTGAACTCTAAAGTTTCAAAAATTCATCTTCAGTAAGACCGGCCTGCTTAACTACGATATTACAAAGAGTAGGGCGAGGGATATCACGGTTTTCTTTTAAGATATGAATCAGATAAAGCTCAACCGCTTTGGCGATGTTTTTCTCCGCCTCTTTGAAATCATTGCCATAATCAGACAGATAGTTAAGGGCGGGAACCTCAGCGCACACTTGCCCGGTTTCTTTGTCAAAGGAATAAATTACTTTATATTCGGTAGTCATTATTTGGTACCTTACCATATGGTTATTTATTTGTATTTTTTTAAAGCAACTCATTTCCAATTTAAATGTAGGGTGGATCAAGCCCATATTGGCAATAAGCCTAAAAAAAATATGTTAAACCTATATTTTCTGATAGTTGCGGAGCCACCACGCCTGGCGGCTAGCAATGGCGGTGGATTCGGGGTAATCTTTTTGTAATTCGGCGTTCTTTATTTATAAAGTATATCTGTAATATAAGACCCCTTAATCCACCCTACATCTACTCTATAATAACCGTAAAACGATATTCCAGTTTTTGCCGCATTAGCCTGCTTCCTTGAATTTTCCTTATGTGTTTTTGGATTATATCCTTATTCTAAAACCCGTGCCAACTCCGTACCTTACCCTTAGTGTTAAAACTTATGCTTCTAGCCCCTGAATAATACCAAGTAGCGCCTATAAGTTCAGAATTAGAGGTTGATTCCGGTTCTCCTAGTACAGATATCACTTCATTTTCCGTCATTCCTAATTCTAAATACTTCCATGTTTCTGTAACATTTGACTCCTCTTGGATTTTCTTTTCTGAAAGTTCGTTACTTAGTACATTACAAAGTTCATTATAATAAGCAGTTCTTTGTTTACGCTTTTTTTCTTTATACCATTTAATACCCGTAGCTATGCTAGTACCAATAGCAGCAACTATGAAAAAATGAAGGATTGCCTGTTTTGCAATTGTTTTTACCGATTCAGTCATCAAGCTGAAAAATAGTAATCCCGAAAACAAAATAACAGGAACAAGAAGAAGTAATTCTTTATGATGGTCTATCGCATAATAACCAATAACACCGCAAATAATTAAGTTTGCAATCCAAACTACATAATGTTGTTCCTTATTCATTGATTTTCCAGCCCCGTTTTATTAGTTCTTCCTGTACCCAGTAAAAAACCTTTTCCGCCATATTAACAGTGTACTCATAATCTGTACTTGCTACCGGTTCCCAGTCTCCCGGGTATCTGGTGGTTACTGCATAGTAGCTAATTCTGGCTGATTCTTTAATCTTATCGGAAACCACAATTTTATTTTGTATCAACAGGGTAAGTAAATCTCCGATAGAGTGAGTTTTAGGAAAATCTATTTTCAAAAATATTAAAAATGCTTTTAGTGATTTTTCGATTGCCTGTTGGGCATCAAAGCACAAATCTTCCAGGTAAATGTCAGGATTATCCCTGCCGGTTTTAGCTTTGGCCAAATTGCTTTTTGCTCGATTCAACCATTCTTGCACTATATCAAGCCTATCCATAAAGAACCAATCCTTATTTCATTACATATTTATAGATCATACCCTGCATAGTTTTGTATTTCTCCAACCGTTCGGGCGTCTCAACAATAATATCCACCCCGGCCGGAATTCCTACCAAACCAACATATATATCCTGAGCCAGCTTTCGCCTTTGTATAACGCCTTTTTTTACCACCATCAGGTCTATATCGCTGTTCTCGCCGGCCAGGCCGCGGGCATAAGAGCCAAACAGGATAATTTTATCGGGATTTGCAATTTTAATTATTCTATCCACAATAGTATTTATTAATCTTTGTTTATTCTTGCCTAGGACATTATTCATTTTAAATTATCCGGTTTAAATATTTTCAATGTTGGCTTTTCTTAGCCTGTCATTCTGAGGCCTGAGGCCGAAGAATCTACTCGCATACGGGGACAGATTCTTCACTCCACTTCGTTTCGTTCAGAATGACAGCTAAGAAAATTAAACAGTTTTGGTTTCGGGATGAGACATCCCGAAACATAAACAGCCATGGCTGTTTACTACAGCCAGTATAAATCTTCATTGGGGTCAACCTTGGGCTTTCTTTTTTCTTCAATTTCAATATCTTTTTTATCCGGTTCTTTATTGAATATATCTTTTTTTAATTTCATATAGGTTTTATATATTGTGACCTTTCCGGCATCTTCTACCACAAAAAACGGAGCAATATCAATAGCATACTTTTTGGCTAATATACAGCCTGCTGACTCTGGATCATTTACATCAGCATAAAGTATTTCATTAATATATTGTAATTCATTGTTTTGCTCTAAGCGTTGGACAACCTCCCTACATTTCTTACACTCCTTACCGTCCTCCTTTATCTTTTTCACCATAGTTATCTTCATGGATTTATCTCCTTATTATGTTTTTTTCTTATCTTTTCTAGTGATTTTATCCGCCGTTGTTTCAACTATCCGGCTGCCGGATAGTTCTACGCGAATAATTTCCTTTAAGATATCGATGCTTTTTATTTTACCCTTTTCTCCGTCTAACAGCACTTTTTCGCCTAACTTGGGTAGTCTTTTGCGTTTTTCCTCATAGGTGCTGTATTCATATCCCAAACAGCACATTAAGCGGCCGCAGACTCCTGATATTTTACTGGGATCAAGAGTCAGATTCTGCACTTTAGCCATACGGATAGAGACCGGTTCAAAGTTTTCCAAAAAGCTGGCGCAGCATAAAGGCTGACCGCAGCAACCGTATCCGCCCAACAATTTAGCCTCGTCCCGCACTCCGATTTGCTTCATCTCAATACGCACTCTTAGCTCATAAGCTAAGTCCTTAACCAGTTCCCTAAAATCAATCCGCCCCTCGGCGGTAAAATAAAAAGTAGCCCGGCTGCGGTCAAATGTATATTTAACCTGCACCAATTTCATCGGCAGTTTACGCTGGGCGGCCTTTTCTTTACTTATTTGCAGGGCTTTATTTTCCAGTTCTTTGTTTTCCTCATGTTGTTTTATATCGTTTGGGGCAGCTTTGCGTAAAAGTTTACATGATTCTTTTACGGTTGAATTTTTTTCAATCTCTGTAGGATTCTTAACTACGTAGCCAAAAGACTGCCCTTTAGATGTATGAATAATACAGGGATCAGAACGTATTAACTTAGTATTTGGCACGATAGTTTTTTTAAAACCGCATTGCTGCCCGCATTTTATAATAATTAAATATGGCATTTATATATCCCAATATAATCCGAATTATTCGGATGTAGTTATTAGTGGCATTACATGTTTTATAATTTGTTTATGAATTGAATCAATACAGCCTTCGGCGGCTATTACTCTAAAGCGTTCTTTTTCATTTTCGGCAATTTTTAGATAGCCGTATCTTATGCGTTGGTGAAATTCTAATTTTTCTTTTTCCAGCCTGTCCGGCTTTATACCGTTTAATCTCTTACGCATAAGCGCGTTAGCGGGTTTTATATCAAGTAAAATAGTAAGCTGCGGTATCGCTCCGCCATCAGCTTTTTTGTTTAAAGCGCGGATATAATCCAAGTCAAGGCCTCGTCCATAACCCTGATAGGCCAAGCAGGCGTCGCTATAGCGATCGCTTATTATGATTTTTCCGTTTTTTAGCGCCGGCAGGATTACCTGTTTTACGTGTTGACTGCGATCCGCTGAGTATAAAAAGAGTTCTGTTATAGGACGGATAGTTTTGGCAGAGGTATCTGTTAGAATACTGCGGAGTTTTTCCCCAAGCTTTGTTCCCCCCGGCTGGCGGGTGAGTATAACCGGATAATCCATTTGCTTAAGGCAGGCGGCCAATTTGGCGGCTTGAACGCTTTTACCGGAGCCGTCGACTCCCTCAAAGCTGATTAAAATTCCGCTATATTTGTTAAGCACCTGAATTATCCATTAATTTAAGTAGATAGGATGGACTCGTAATAAGTCATAAAACACAAAATCCACACCAGTAGTTATATAAACATACCGATATTCAGTAAACAGACACACTACTCCAATTAAATAATTTAATCTATTTCCCCCTATTTGTCAATACAAGCATAGACTCCGTACTTTCGGGATACCTCATTCCCCCCGAAACCGTTATGTGCCTTATGTTTTAGAGTATCTCATCTATAAACACAAAAAGCGGTTTCCCGTGAACATATTTATGATGAATTGAAGCGCTTACGTAAAGAAGCCTGTCATTTAATTAAGAAGCGCGATATATTAAATGCGGCCGCAGCGTACTTATGCAAAGGCTGTGGTGTAAAGTAAGCATTTATCAAAAAGAACAACGGTAATTTCAATATTAGTAATATGTGTGATATTTTTGGGGTGTCGCGAGCGGATATTATGACTGGTTGGAACGGCTTGAAAGTAATCGCAGAGTTGAAGATAAGCGGCTTAGTCAGAAGATAAAGTAACAGCAGGGAAAATTACGGTACTCGGCCTATCAAGAAGGAATTAGAAGATAAGGTCAGCCGCAGCGTATTGGCCGTCTCATGAAGCGGCAAGGCAGTCAGTACGCATCGGAACTTTATCAAAATAATATTTCAAAACATGATTTTGTTTGCGCCTATGAGTCGGAAAGGCAACTGCTGGGATAATGCGGTTGCTTTCGGTACCTTGAAGAAAGAGTTAATCCATCATTGTCGCTATAAAACCAGAGAGGAGGCAAAATAAGGATATTTTTGAGTTTATAGAAGTCTTCTATTATAGGCAAAGACGCCATTTAACAATTTGGTATAAAGCGCCGGCCAAGTATGAAGAAGAATATTAGAAAGCCGCCTAAAAAGTGTCCGGAAAAGTGTTGATAGATCAAAATAACGGAATAATCCTCTGCATTGGGCGTACCCACCGGAAAATCAAAACCGACATAATCAATCTTTGGTTTATATTCGTCCGATTCCATATCATAACCGGCGCCTTTGGGCCGGGTGTCTCCGTTAATGTTATCATTGGGTAAATAAGGATAAGTAACCTTTTCTGTCAGTAACATTTGCGGTTGTAATATGAATTGTATGAGGCAGCCCTTGGGTATCTACGGCAATAGGCGTTTAATTACAGAGCCTTTTTTTTCGGCCTCATACCCTTTTTTTTGGGCTGTATCAATATTATTAACGCTTTGGGCGTCAACTATGCAAAAGCTGGTGCCCCATTGACTAAAATATTCATGAACCGTGAGCCATTTGGGAAAATCCCGCGGGAGCATACCCCATTGGCATCCGCTTTTTAAAACATAATAGTACAGCACAAAAAACGTCATATAAATCAATGATTCTAGGTTTTGTCTTTTTGCTGGCTGATTCGAGCAATGGAAGAATCTTTGCAAATTGTTTGCGGCTTATGTCGCTTGAATAAGAATGTCTCATGGATATAACCCTTATAAAAAAATCATATTATACCACAACAAAAAAGATTATTAACAGGTTCTTAGATAATGCTTTTGCTGACATTGAAACTGATTAGCTCATAATATGTGCTGCCGGAGACCAGCGCTGTATCCCCGGTTACAGTAGATGTTGCGGATATGGCTGACTGAATTGATGAGTAATCGCACCAGCCCTCCTGACATACCTTCCAAGCGCCCGCCTGCGCTAAAGAGATCATCCCAAAACATACATAACAGATTAAACCCAAAACAACTCTGAACTTGTTTTGCTGCTATGCGTATAAGCTTCCCCCACCGTAAATGATAATGATATTTACATTAAACTAATGAAGATATTCGGGATAATATTCATTTAGGTACTTGAAAACCTCTTCTGCATAAACACGAGTTATTTTTTTTCCTGGATGACCATTAGCAGGATTAGCAGCTAATTCAAATTTCCAATCTTCTTTAGGAATATGGCCAAATTTTTCCTTTATCTTGGGATAAAGATCAAGAAACGGCACGTCATTTTTTTTCATAATTGATTCTATTAAGCTATATTTTTTAACAAAATTTGCAGATGGGCTATTAGGAAGAGTAACAAAAAAGAAAGGTATTTCTTGCTTGTTTAAAAATAACGCTATTTTGTGTATAAGATCAGAATAATTTTTTAATCTGTATTTTTTATAAAGCCTGTTTTCCCAAGCGGCATATCCATAATGTTTAAACCATTTAGTCTTCTGTAAGTTCTCTTCTATTCTTTTACGTAAAAAATCCCTTAGTCTTGGAAAAAGGTATGAAAAAGGCAGTCCCAAACGAAAGACAGTATCAATTCTATTCTCTAATGTAACACGATGGTCATAGCGTAAATCAGGGTCATTACTCACAAAACCCCAAATTATCAAATCTGGATTATATTTAATTCCTTCATTCAGTAAAAATTTAAATTGATCTGAAGTGGACCAACCACAAATCCCGAAATCAATAACTTCTGTTTTATAACCTGTATCTTTAATACGTTTGGCTAACTTTCTTGACCAAATATCTTTAATTTCCAATCCGTCTCCCCATACAAAAGAATCACCCATAACCACTATTCTTTTTACCTTATTTTTTTTCTGTTTACTTCCGGGATGAACTCTAAACTTATATGGATTCTTCTTCGCGTTTTTCAAGGCATTAAGTTTTAGCTGCCGGTCAATATTTTCATATTCCAAACTACCAAACTTTCTGACCATAAATTTCAATTGGAGAATTCCATATTCAAAAACGCAAAAAACAATAACTATAGAAAAAACAAACAATGCCAGCTTAGCAAATACTTTTTTATTGTTTCTTTCTTTAGCTCTTATATACAACCATATATTTAGTGTAATGCTTATATAAAAAATAGCGCCAAAAAATAAAAAGAATATTTCCATCTAACAAACCCCATTTTTTACCGTAAGATAAATTAATATTATACTGTACAAGCAACTATTATGTATTTGCGTCTCACCTTAACCCGCATATTTCATTAGACATAGCAAATATCTGCGTAAACAGCTTATAAAACAAGATAATAGTACAATGTCCTGAAAGTACAATTTGTATTTTTAATCTTTTTGATTGGAAACGTAAAACGTCTAAAATTTCAAGAAGATACACATTCCGTCAAATTAACTCCCGAATTATTCGGGTTAAAGCATGAACAAAGAGTTTGTTGACACAAAACAAGAGATTCTTCACTAAATTAGTTACTGTTTTATATTCTGTTAATGAATACTAAATTTTCTGTACAAGGGGCGGTGGCTTGTCCCCGCTCGCTATTTCGGCAATGTTGCTGACTTAAGAATAAATGGTCAGTCATTTCAGTGAAGCTTGTTTTCGTGAAAACGAGGAACGGGAATAGACAGGAAATAAGCAGTTTTTACGGTTATGACACAGTCTCTTCGCAGGAATGACAGGTTAGAGAGCATTTTTCTGATTCCAAGCAGTTACGACACAGTCTTGGGGATACGCTCCTTTCCTATACAGAGCAATAATAATATAAGATGCTTTAATTTGCAACCAAACAGGAAACCTCAAAAATAGAGATTGGTTCATTGACAGTTTGTTTTTTGTGATTTTGGGTGTTTTTTTAAGGGTGAAAAATAAAAGTTTTCTACTACATGGTCAAATTTACCTGTCCTTTTTGGGTTGCTCTGTTGGTTTTTGCCTGAAAAT
>JAJRXT010000140.1 GCA_024276125.1 bacterium | reverse complement strand
TATGCAGGGGATATTACCTACATACCAACTCAGGAAGGCTGGTGCGTATCTTGCTGTTTTAATAGACTTATTCTCTAGAAGGGTAGTTGGATGGAGTATGTCGTCGCGCATAAATGCCAACTTGGTTAATGATACGCTTAAATATAGCAATATTAACCAGAGCCTCGGAAGCAGGCCTTATGTTTCACAGTGACCAAGGCAGTCAGTACGCATCGGAACTTTATCAAAATAATATTTCAAAACATGATTTTGTTTGCGCCTATGAGCCGAAAAGGCAACTGCTGGGATAATGCGGTTGCTTAAGAGTTTCTTCGGTACTTTAAAAAAGGAGCTAATCCATCATCGCTGTTATAAAACCAGACAGGAGGCAAGAAAGTATATTTTTGAGTTTATAGAAGTTTTCTATAATAGGCAGAGACGTCATTTAACAATTGGGTATAAGGCGCCTGCCAAGTATGAGGAAGAATATTCGAAAGCCGCCTAAAAAAGTGTCCGGAAAAGTGTTGACAGATCAATCCTTGATTCTCGGTGTAATCGGATTAATAGCCTTGGTTGTTGCCTTTGGCGGGTATTCCCATAGGTATTGGCGGATTTATTAGCGGACGAAAATCAGTGTTTTCTTCACGGCGGCAATTAGCCTTAATCGGTATGGCCACCAGTCTGATTTGTTTGTATTTATCAGTAGCAAATTCGTTCATGGGAATTATGATGGGCATGAAATAAACAGTAATGAGCCTCTTGCAAAACTACCCGTCATTCCCGAATGCTTTTATCTGGAATATAGTTTTTTAAACAATTAAACCCAGGTTCTCGCTTTAAAATCACTGCGGAAATGACATTTTGGGGGACTTTTGCAAGAGACTCATAAGATGTTTTATAACTTCTTCAGTCTGGCGTGCCGGCGGCGGTCCCGTTTTGACCGGCGGTAGGCGGGGCCTTTTTTTTTGGTATAATGTTTTTTATTTATATTCTCATCGCCGTATTCATCTATATCATATTTGCCGGTATCAAGCTGCTCAATAAAACGCAGTTTGGCCTCAAAGCTGCCGGCAGGGATAACTTCCGCTCCATAACTGGCGACTGTATTGCCTAATTCCCGGTCAGAAGTAATAACAATTGCCGCCTGCCGCAATTTATAAGCAATTCGCTTAATCACCTCATCTGCTTTTTCGCCCAGTCTGGAATAAATAATATCAATATTATATGACCGATCGCTTGTCTGCGTCGGCCAGCCGTTTTTTTCTCCGTCAAAAACTACCAGTATAGGGTGCTTTTTCTCTTTTTGGTATTTTCTAAGACTGCATAACATATGCTCTCTGGCCAGCTTTAAGTCAGTATTAGCCAGCCGCTGCCACTCGCTTGAACAATTAAGCAGGTTATAGCCGTCAACTACGATTTTTAATGCCAAAACCCTCACCTATACTGAAATATTTACCATCTGGTTTATCAAACATATCATGACTCTCAGTCACGCCTTTTACACTGCTTAAATTAGTATAATTATCAGCGGCATATATAAGCTGAATAGCTGTATTGGTATCCGGTCCGACCACTTCCACCCTTACGCCCAGATACCCCAGCGCTTCCACTAAGCGTACAAAATCGCCGTCGCCGGTAACTAACACCACTACATCCAATACTCGCCCCAAGGTGATAGCGTCAATGGCAAATTCCAAATCCGTATTGCCCTTTATGCTTCCGTCAGGCATACGGCGGATAGGTTTACTTACCACCCGATAACCCAAATGACTGAGCGCTCTCATAAAATTATGCTGACCCTCGTCATCGGGATCATAGCTCATAAAGGCTGAAGCTCTGATTAACTGTCTGTTGTCTTTAACGTAATTTAATAATGCTTCATAATTTATCTTACCAAATGTCTTCCAGATATTCTGAACGTCTACAAACATTGCTACCTTTTGCATAATATTTCCCTCTTGAATACTTTTAGGGCTTTTTTT
>JAJRXT010000021.1 GCA_024276125.1 bacterium | reverse complement strand
ATTCTGAAGCGAAGCGAAGAATCTACTCGCATATGTAAGCAGATTCTTCGGTCGGCTTACGCCTCCCTTAAGAATGACAGCTATAAAAAGTCTTATGTTATCGGCTTGTCTTTAAGCTGATAACATAAGACTTTATACTGTCATTCCCACGAAGCTTGTCTTCGTGAAAACGGGGAGTGTAATCCATTTATAAGCGGTTATGACACGGCTTATTACAACAGAATGACCATGTACTTAAATTCAGATAAAATTGGAAAACATGTATGCGTCAGTTTGCAGTAATCGGAATCGGCAGGTTTGGCTTTAGCGTAGCCACCTCGCTGACTAAGCAGGGCTGTCAGGTTTTGGCTATAGATATCCGTGAAAATCTGGTAGAAGAAATAGCCGATCTGGTTACGCAGGCGGTACAACTGGATGCCACCGATGAGAAGGCCTTGCGTGCGGTAGGCATTGAGGATATGGACGTCGTCGTGGTGGCAATCGGCGTAAATAAAGAAGCCAGTATTATGACCACCTTGATTTTAAAAGAAATCGGGGTAAGAAAAGTAGTGACTAAGGCCATCTCTACCTTACATGGGAAGGTACTAAAGCGTATAGGCGCAAACCGCATAGTTTATCCTGAAGGCGATATGGGCGAGCGCTTGGCCAGGTCACTGGCTTCCCCTTCTATTTTGGATAATCTGGAATTATCCAGTGAATATGGTATTTTTGAAATTCTAACGCCGACTGAATTTATTGGCAGGACATTAAAAGAGCTGGATATAAGAGCAAAATTTGGTTTAAATGTTATTGCCATAAAGCACCAAGTGCCTAAGATTGAAGATAATAAGTTTAGCGCTAAAAGCAATATAAATATTTCCCCATTACCTGACGATAAAATTCCGCCGGGCAGCATATTGGTGGTAGTAGGCAGTAATGAATGTATACAACTTTTTTATAAAAAACTAAATTTAAGCGATAAATAATGCAAGATAAACTGATACAAATAAGAGATGATGCCCAAAATGAGCTTAAGCGGGCTGCGTCTGACGCTCAGTTGGAGCAAATAAGGGTAAAATATCTGGGGCGCAAGGGATTGCTTACCGGTATACTACGCCAAATGGCTAATGTTTCCCCCGAAGAACGTCCTGTTATAGGACAACTGGCTAATCAGATTAAGCAGCAAATAAACAATGAATTATCCCAAAGGCAGCAGCAGTTAAAAACCCAGGCGGATAAAGGTGATAAATTAGATGTCACTCTTCCAGGACGGCGCATAAAAATAGGCAAGCGGCATCCGATAACTCAGATAATTAAAGAAATAAGCGATATTTTCCTTAATCTTGGTTTTCAAATAGCGCAAGGGCCTGAAGTTGAATGGGAGTATTATAATTTTGAGGCGCTTAATATACCGGCGGACCATCCCGCACGAGATATGCACGATACATTTTATATTACAGATAATATTCTGTTGCGTACGCATACCTCGCCGGTGCAGATCAGGGTAATGGAAAAAATATCCCCGCCAATAAGGATAATCGCGCCCGGTAAAGCCTATCGTTGCGATGCGGATTTAACCCATACGCCTATGTTTCATCAGATTGAGGGGCTATTGGTGGACGAGCATACCAATTTTGCTCAATTAAAGGGTATACTGGAGATTTTCATACATCGTATGTTTGGCGAGAAAACCAGCCTGCGCTTTCGTCCCAGTTTTTTTCCCTTTACCGAACCCAGCGCTGAGATTGATATTGCCTGTGTTATGTGTTCTGGCAAGGGTTGCCGCGTATGTTCTCATACCGGCTGGCTGGAGATATTGGGCGCCGGTATGGTTGATCCGGCTGTATTTGAAAACGTGGGTTATGACCCTGAAAAATATGTCGGCTTTGCCTTTGGTATGGGAATCGAACGTATTGCCATGCTGAAATACGGAATTGACGATATCCGTTTATTTTTTGAAAATGATATCCGCTTTTTAAATCAATTCTAGGGGGGGGGGCCCTACGCTTCCCGTTGGCCGCTGCCCCCTTCGCATGTCTGTCATTCTTAAATAAAGCGCAGCGGAATGAAGAATCTGCCGTCGTAGCGAGTAGATTCTTCGGCTTTCAGCCTCAGAATGACAAACATAAACAAATATGCAGGCTAAGCAAAAAAGGCGTAGCGCAAGATAAATAAAGCGGAGAAAACATACAGTATCGGGCTTACTTGCTTGGCCTTACCGGTTACGGTCTTAAGCAGGCAGTAGGATATGAATCCAAAAGCTATTCCTTCGGTAATGCTGAAAGTAACCGGCATCAGGATTAAAGTTATAAAAGCCGGAATGCCCTCGGTATAATCATCCCAATTGATCCTCTGCATACCCTTAACCATAAAACAGCCGATTATAATAAGTACCGGCGCAACTATAGGATATAAGATAACCCCGTCTGCCGCTTGATACCCGCCGCCGATCATTTTTATAAGCGGATAGAAAAATAAAGATGCCAACATTAAAAAGGCGGTTACTATATTAGCCAGTCCCGTGCGTCCGCCGGCGGATATTCCGGCTGCGCTTTCTATATAGCTGGTAACAGTAGATGTGCCTAATACGGCGCCGGTAACAGTGCCTACCGCATCAGATAAGAGCGCTTGCTTTGCGCGCGGCAGCTTGCCTTTTTTCATGAAATTACCCTCTTGGCTTACTGCAATCAGCGTCCCTACTGTATCGAATAAATCCAGAAAAAAGAATATAAATACTACCGCAAAGAACTCCTTTTTAGTAAATAAATCTACAATATTAAATTTAAAAAAGGTAGGAATAATAGACGGAGGCAGGCTTACAAAGCCCTGATATTTAACTATACCCATTGGAAATCCAAGCAGAGTAGAGGCCATAATTCCCCACAAAATTGCCCCTTTTACCTGCAGGCAAAGCAGGATAGAGATAACCGTCAGTCCGAATAAGGATAATAAAACGGGGGCGCTGCCCAAATTTCCCAAACCGACTAATACCACCGGCTTATCTACTACCAAACCAGCCCATTCTAAGCCTACCAAGGCAATTAAAAGCCCAATACCAACAGCAATGGCGTATCGTAAGCATTCGGGTACTGCTCCGATCAATTTTTCACGAAAGCCAAATGATGATACCAGGATAAAGATTGTACCTGATACAAATACGGCGCCTAACGCAATCTCCCAGGGATAGCCTAATCCGCCCAAAGCGGCACTTCCGCATACAGTATAGGCAAAATATATATTATGCCCCATAGCGGGCGCCAGCGCTATAGGATAATTGGCATACAATCCCATAATAAGGGTAGCCACAGCGCTGGACAGGCAGGTAGCCACCATAACGGCGCCAAAATCCATACCGCAGGAAGATAATACCGCCGGCTGTACAAATATAATATAGCTTAAAGTCATAAAGGTGGTGATACCCGCTATAACCTCTGTGCTGATATTGGTGTTTTTCTCTTTTAATTTGAAGATGTTGTTTAAGTTCATGTTTTTTTTTATGATGTTGTTATAACCTGCTTATAGCTTGAGTTGTAGGGTGGATTAAGGGGTCTTATATAACAGGTTATCTTAAAAAAGTAAAAGAACGCCCAAGAATCTGAAGATTACCCCGAATCCACCACACTTGCACTTGCTTATAAGCCAACTATGGTATGGTGGAACCGCAACTATCAAAAAAGCGTAGACCCAACATATTTTTTTTAGGTTTATTCCTAATATGGTCTTGTTCCACCCTAAATTAAAAATTTTTGGTATCTTAAGTTATAAATATTGGGGCGCCTATGCCTCTTAATCTATCTTCCAAGTGGTCTCTGCTTTACCGGATAGTATATAATCCACCGTCTCCACTCCCTGCATTACGGAATGATCCATATTGCCCACTTCATACAGCCAGCCGCCGAATCTGCCTCTGGAATAAATATCATGTTTTTTCAAGTAGGGCTGGATAATTCTAAGCGCATCATTGCGTTTGAGCGTAGGTATTGGATACAGGTGTTCTACATCTAATTGATAGGTGGATACAATATCATTACGATCTGTATTTGATATTAATTTGGAATTTTCCAAGCCTTGCAAAGTAAGCTCTGTGATGTTTTTATCCACTTGTTTATATGGTGAAAAGGACGTCTCGCACATCAGCGAATAGTATTTACCCTTTGGTACATTATTCGGCGAATAATTGGAAAAATAGGTCGTTCTATAAAAAGGCGAATCGCCTTGCGGAAAATACATCCAGCATTTATTGCTGGGGCAAGCCTGTTGTATGCCTACGCCGATTATATGCCCGCTGTTATGCTCTAAACCCATACCTGCGGCATCCAGTAATTTATCATTTTTGGGGGAAAGCATATTTACCAGAATATCCAGAGGGGATGTATTAATTAATATATCATAATCCATCTTCTGCCCGTCTGTAAATTTTATAGTTTTATTATCCAGATTTATTCCGGCAAGTTTTCTATTTAACTGAAGGTTATCTTTTACATACGGCATAAACTTATTAAACAATCCGCCGGTACCGCCGTATAGGGGGAATTTGAATTGATTATTGGGTCCCCATGATACGTCGTCTTGTTTAAAAATAATATTTTTTATAATGCGTTTTAGATCGACTATAGATACGCGTTCTGCGATCCAGTCCTTATTCATCTGGTCAAGCGGATGCGCCCAGGTTTTTTTATTCTGCGGCAGCATAAAAGTATCGCATATTCCTTTGCCGAATATTTTATATAACCATTAATGAAAATTAGCGGTTGGGTTGTTTTTATTGTTGTTTTGAGCTTCCATCAAACCCATTACACAATCATATACAACCTCTTTAGGTAAATAGCGGATATTATTCTTAAAGGGATACGGTACAAAGCGCTCCATAATCCAAATCCAGCTTTCACGTAAATGCTCTAAATATTCATTACCCAGCAGTTTATCTACTAGATTATCAAAGTATTTATAGTGAGAGAACATAACATGCCCGCCCACATCCCAAGTAAAGCCTTGGCTATCCTTAAAACTGGCCGATAAACCGCCGATATAGCCGTTTTTCTCTACGATTTGCCAGTTGGTGTAACCCAATTCATTAAGTCTATATGCGGCGCCCAAACCGGCGGGGCCTGCGCCGATTATTATTATTTTTTTATCCACTTATATGTTTTCTCCTTATATTACAGGAACTTTTTACCCGATTTTATGTTTATGTTTCGATATGTTCCATGCCGGAACATGGTATTGTTTTATGGTATATGTAGCGGTGTTTGGGGGTGGGGAGACCTCAATGCTGTTGACTTCTAAGGTATGTGTTATAATGAAAAACTTTTCTAGGCCTGTCATTCTGAGCGGAGCGAAGAATCTCCTCGCATACGTAAACGGGAGATTCTTCATTCCGCTTCGCTTCATTCAGAATGACAGCTACATTAAGTCAACAAGATTAGGGTAATCCCCGTCGCTCCGCGAAACATAAAAGCCGACCTGAAGGTCGGCGTCTACATTATACTACAGCAATTTTTTACCTGATTTCTTAAATTTTTTCACGTCTTGCGCTTTGGGAAATGAATAGTATTTTTTACCTACATAGACTATGCTGCGCTGATAGCGCGGTTTTTGTTTAAGCAGACTTATACATTCTGGAAACATGCGGGATAGGGCAATAAAGTCCTTTTCATACAGGTCAAATACCGTATCGGTTTGCTCAACCGGTATAACCTCCTGCATTATAACCCCGCCGGCATCGTATTTTTCCACCATCCAGTGCAGCGATACGCCCACTTCTTTTTCATCATCCAGCATAGCCCAGAATATAGGCCATACTCCGCGGTATTTGGGCAAAAGCGCCGCATGCTTGTTTATACAGCCCATTTTGGGTAATCTAAGCAACTCTTTTTTGAATAAAAATTTTTGTGTGGAGAGTATTATATCCGGTTCAAGGTTGCGCAGGATTTCAAGCGATTTTGGCTCATTTATACCATATAGGGTAAGCAGCGGAACATTATAGCGCTTAGTGACCTGAGCTACGCTATGGAATTTACCTTTTTTCGGGTCGCTTCTTTTTTTTCTTAAATACTGCCTGAAATACAACCTGATATAGCCAATTAAACCAAAGATGGTAAGATTGTGCATTAGGTCTCGCTTAAAATTTTTCCATATATTTTTCAGCCCCGCTTTGGGTTTAGCAATGCCAATTGCAACTATCTCATCGCTCAGTTGTTCTATCACGGCGCCCAAAAAATCAGGCGTAAAAAAGTGATCATCATCTACTAAAATAATTATACGCATATCGTTTTTTTTATCTAGTTGTTTAAATTTGGTAAATCTTACTTATATCTTTAATTACTGGGTTAAGCCCGAGTTAGAAAGAAGTTAATATGTTATAATTCATGTTATGCAAAAAAAAATAATCTCACCGTAGGGTGGATTAAGGGGTCTTATACAAGAGGTACTCTTATACATTTGTAGAACAGCAAATACAGTTACCCCGAATCCACCACCCCATATAAGATAAGTATGGTGGAACCGCAACTGTCAAAAAACGTAATCTTAAGCATATCTTTTAGGTTCTTTCCTAATATGGGCTTGTTCCACCCTACATTATTTTTTTATGTAATTGTTTAAAATCAGTAAGTACAATTCCCAAGCGCTCTATTTGTTTTTTTATTTTGCTTGAGCATATAGCGTCTAATTGGGTCTTTTCTTTAAAATGCTCGGAATTCATAGAAGCCGGATGCACCAGTAACTCTGTAACCCCTTCTTTTAATTTAGGCAAGATTTTAGCTAAAATATCTTCAGATAATATTCCGCCTGCTTTGATACCTGAATAATAATCAGAGCTGATAAGCGAAAATTCATCCGCCAGCTTATGATATTTGCGGCAGATTATATTTAATAACAGCGATTTGTAAAGACCAAGCCGATAGAAGTAAAAAAAATCCCGACAGCTTATATGCTCGCGGGAAATACGAACAGCGGGAATATGATATTCTTTGGCTAACCTTAAGTTTAACAAAAACAGTTTGGGAAATAAAGTGGTCGTATAATAATGGCTGTTTAGATGAGCAGGCGTTATTCCGGCATCCAGCGCTTTTTCAATTTGTGCGCGCAGTTCAAGCTCTGCAATATCCACGAATTCCTGTTTAGTAAAAAGCCTAAACCAGTCTTTAGGGCGGCTGAGAAAAGCTCCGCTATCATCAGTAATAGCCCTTATTTTAGATAATGGGCTGATAGGCTTTAATTTCCCTAAGACATCCGAACACAGCGCCAGATGAATCCCTATATCCAGTCCCGGGTTATTACGTGATAATTCCGCCGCTTCATAAAAGGCCTCACCGGTTATGCTCATTATACTGGCTGAGGTTAATATTCCATTTTTATAGCCCTGTATAACTCCCTTATTTACATTCTGATTTAATCCAAAATCATCCGCATTAACAATCAGGTATTTTATTTTATTGTGCATATATTAAATATTTAGGCATCTCAAAGTTGGTAGTCGGGGGCGTCCCTGACCCCGACTACCCGTAAGGCTTTTAAGTCAGATGCGACCCAGAGAGCCAACATTTTAAAATTTAAAAAATAACAATGAAACCACAAAGGTCACAAAGAACACAAAGAGACAATAAAATTATTTAAAAATATGTTTCGGTATGTTTCATGCCGAAAGACACCTGCGCTTAAGCAAATGGTTTCGGGGTGAGACACCCCCGAAACATAAGAATAATACCACTGTAGGGTGGATTAAGGGGGCTTAGATTACAGATATACTTTATAAAGAAGTCATACCAAACAGCAAATAAGTTACCCCGAATCCACCACGCCTACTATGTTTCGGGATGTCTATGTTTCGGTTTGTCTCAAACCGAAACAAATTGCTCGCCTTCGGGTGTTTCGGGGTGAGACACCCCGAAACATAAACGATGTGCTAGCTTTTTAGCACCCAACTGCTGATAAAATTAAAGCCTTGCTTTAGATTAACCATTATCTCATCTGCCGAACGTATTTTACCGATTCGTTTAGTGATATATTTAGGGCGCAGATAGAATTTTTTATAGGCTTTTACTTTAGCCTCTTTTAATTCTTCAGCCGACAACTGCGGTGTGCTGATAACCACTTGATTAAGCTCGTATTTGCTCCAGTCCCTGCTTATGATCCAATTGTTTTTATTAGCCATTTCATAAAATTTGGTACCCGGAAATGGAATAGCGCAATAAAATTGGGCATAATCGGGGTCAATTTTTTTGATAAATTTTATAGTCTGCTCTATGGTCTGCGGCGTCTCGCCGGGTAAGCCGAAGATAACATGCGCCAGCGACTCAATGCCTGCCGCCTTAGTCCAGCCGATGGCTTTGCTGATTTGTTCTACTGTAGTACCTTTTTTGACGTTATTTAATATTTCCTGCACCCCTGATTCTATACCATAGGAAATCCCGATGCAATTAGCCTTGCGCATCATGTTAAGCATTTCAGGGTCAACCGTATCCACTCTGGAATTAGTCATCCATTGTACGTCAAATTTGTGTTTTATAATACCTTTACAAACCTCCATAACAAACTCGCGGTTTAGGGTAAAGGTATCCGACCACATGGTAATATTTTTTATTTTATGCTTATTTATAATCTCGTCTATTTCCTGTAATACGCGCTCCGGGCTTCGTAATCTGAGTTTTTTACCGTAATACTGATGAGCGGTACAGAATATACAATTGAACTTACAGCCGCGCGAGGAAATAAGTAGCGTATAGGGCTGATTTATAACCGGTAAGAAATATTTTTGATTATCAAGCAGGTGTCTTGCCGGAAAGGGCAGATCGTCTAAATTTTCAATATATGCCCTTCTGGGATTAGCCGTTACCCGGCCGTTTTGTTTAAAGTGTATACCTTCAACTTCACTTAAATTCCTATCCCCGCCCAAGCGTTCCGCCAAATCCAGTATAGTAAATTCCGGCTCGCCTATTACCACTGAATCCAGTTCGGTTTCATTTAATACCATATCCGGCAGCGAAGTTACCTGATTACCGATTGCCGTAAGGTGTGTATTTGTTTTTTCCTTAATTTGTTTTGCGATTATCCTGTCGCCGTCATAGCTTGCGGTAGCCATATTAAGTATAGTTAAATCAGGCCGGTAATCGTTAACAAGCTTAAGTAAAGCGTCCGCATCCATTTTTTCTGCAATACAGTCTATTATCTTTACGTCCATTTTATTTTTTAGCAGCAATCCGGCGATACTGGGCAGCGAAATGGGCGCCATACAGTATTGAAATGATGACATGCGTTGTTCGCAGCGCCCTTCTCTTACAAAATCAATTCCTTGATAAGCCGGCGGGTTTATTATTAGAACTTTCATGTTTTATTTTTTTTCACCTCGTCTGCTGGTCGGTTAATACAATTTAGCAGAGCTACCTGCTGGGTTAATTCCGTCAGTTTATTGGTTAATTTAGAAATTTTATATGAATGGTAAAAACCAAGGATAAATAAGGCTAGGATACCCAATAAGAAAAATAATGAGAGGGAATAGTGAATTTTAAATACATGGGAAATATAATCGGTAAGTTTATAAAAAACGCTGAAGAATAGCAGGAGAAAAAGGAGCATATACCACAAAAAAGAATCCCGTTCCCTGATCTTTTTCTTTAACACCAAATAGCTTAAAGTTGCAAGCAAAATGATGCTTATACCGACAAGAATGGATTGTAATAAGGGGTCTACCACGGCTTTAAGCCTCTATGTTAGCTTTGTGACGAATTACTATCATAACTAATGAAAGGAGGGTTTTAAAAAAGTATAGAATAAAATAAGGACCGGCGTGCATGCTTGTGCCGGATAGGCGTTTATTAATGGTGATGGGTTTTTCTACTATTTTATTCCCTCTTATAAGCATTTCAGCTAATACGTCAATATCAGGATAATCATCCGGGAAATGTCCTGTTTGAGAATAGTATTCAAATACCCCTCTTCTTAACACCTGAAAACCGGAGGTAATATCAAAAAGTCGTTTTTTAGTAAACTTTAAGAGTACGGCGCTTAATAATTTGTTACCTAGTGTTCTAAAAAAGGTGGTTGAGGTATCTTTATTATCTAAAAAGCGCGAGCCGATAACAATATCAGCCTGCTTGCTGACATATGTTTGATACAGCCCGATAATATCAGAGGCATTATGCTGACCGTCTCCGTCAAATTGTATCACAGTATCGTAATTATACAAAACCGCATATTTATAGCCAAGCTGTAAGGCCGCCCCATAGCCAAGGTTAACCGGAGCGGCAATATAGGCTGCCTTTAATCTGTCTAATACAGCCGTCATCTTGTCGCTTGAGCCGTCATCAACTACTAAAATATCATAAAACGGGTTATGTGCCCTTAGGTCATTTATTACTCCCGCGATATTTTTTTCTTCATTATATGCCGGTATTATTAGTAGGACTTTATCTTTTTTTTCTGGCTGCATAAGGAAATTAGATAGTTTTGATAGATGGATATTTTCTTAAGTAGTCTTGATTCTACTCCAAATCAGCTTAAAAAGCAATTATTATAAAAAAATAGCCGTCATTTTTCTGAAACTATTAATGTAGCCGCCGACTTTTAAGTCGGCTTATTTGATAGTAAGAGTAAATCCCATTTTTAGCATCTGTAGCCGCGGGTTTTTAAACCCGCTCCCTGCGGGCTAAAGGCCGGCATAAAAATTACCCGGCAGGAGAACGAATCTGTGGCAGGCCGACCTAAAGGTCGGCAGCTACGCCTGAGATTGCAGTAATTATTATTTTTTTTCGCAGAATAGATTGGAATTAACTAATTGTTTAGAGTAATCTTTGGTTTATATATATATAACTATTAAGAGGGTAATTTTGTTGAATTATCGTTAAGAATTATCATTTAACTTACTTCAACATCAATATACAGTAAACCGCAAATGGCTACGGGCATATATTGTATTATGACAAACTAGCCCTCTGAAAAGGCTTAATGTTTTCTGCTTGACATTGGCGTTACTTGTGATATATTATTATATATAAGAGGTGTTGTGCTAACTTCTTCCATTTCTCCCTAATAAAAAAATATAAAAAAATGCAACAGGTTAAAATTAGCCTGGAGTCAAGGGCACATCAATTTTTAGAGTATTTCTGTCTCAAGTGCGATACAGGTAAATACTCGGAATACGAACTCTATGAGGTGTTTACTCGGTGGTCAAAAGAGCAGGGTATAAAGGAAAGAGAAAAATGTAAACTCCTCTCCGCAGCGTATTCCCTACTAGCCAGATAATCTGTATCCAAAGACCTGTATCCAGAGTACAACACTATATGCGTGTAAAAATTATCTTACGCCGCCTCCCTAGTCTATCTCTTTAATTTTAATAACTCATATTACGCAAAATCTATTTTAAAACCCCAAAAAGCTGTAATTTCAAATGTCAAAATCCAATACTTTTATTGGATTTAACATACTTCCGGGTTAGCGTCTTTACTTAAGTAAGTCATGTTATGCAAACCCTGCTTTTAAATGTAGTTGCGGACCCGCCATATTTGTGGCATTGAATTCTCAAATTCGATGCCTCGTTAGCTGCCAGATTTGAGAATTCGGCAGCCACAAAGATTGCTCGCTGCTAGGTGTGGTGGATTCGGGGTAATCTTTTAATAAATTATT
>JAJRXT010000139.1 GCA_024276125.1 bacterium | reverse complement strand
TAAACTTATGTTACGGAAAACCTAGGGATATAGCGCAGCTTCGCTACAGTAGTCTGTAATATAATATCTGATATGTCTTATTTTTTTATATACTGAGATAATCAATATGAATAGCGATACAATTAAAAACAGCGCAGAACGCGCGCCGCACCGCGCTTTACTTATGGCTTGCGGAACCAGCCGCAGCGCGCTGGATAAACCCTTTGTAGGTATTGCATCCAGTTTTACCGATCTTATTCCCGGTCATATTGGTATGCGTGATTTGGAGCGTTTTATTGAAAAGGGTATCCACAGCGGCGGCGGGGCTGCTTTTATATTTGGTATACCCGGTATTTGCGACGGTATTGCTATGGGGCATGCCGGTATGCACTACTCCCTGCCCTCACGTGAGCTTATTGCCGATTGCGTGGAATCTGTCGCCTGCGCTCATGCCTTAGACGGCTTGGTACTGCTTACCAATTGCGACAAAATTACCCCCGGGATGCTGATGGCTGCGGCCAGACTCGATATTCCGGTAATCGTGGTTACCGCAGGACCCATGCTGTCCGGTCATTATAAGGGTAGACGCCGTTCTTTGGTACGCGATACATTTGAGGCCTTGGGGCGTTATCAGGCCGGTAAGATCAGCCGCGATGAGTTGTCCTGTCTGGAGGATTCAGCCTGTCCGGGAGCCGGCTCCTGTCAGGGGCTGTATACGGCTAATACCATGTCTTGCGTGACTGAAGCTATGGGCTTATCCCTGCCCGGTTGCGCTACTGCTTTGGCCGTATCGGCGAAAAAAAGGCGTATTGCCTATGACAGCGGGATAAAAATCGTTGAATTGATTAAAAATGACATAACCGCAAGGCAAATTATCAATCAGAATTCACTGGAAAATGGTATTTTAATTGATATGGCGCTGGGCGGCTCTACCAATACGGCGTTACACATTCCGGCTATTGCCCATGATGCGGGGATTGACCTGCCTTTGCAGATTTTTGATGATATAAGCCGCAAAACAGCGCATATAACCAACTTACGTCCGGGCGGCGAGCATTTTATGGAGGATTTGGAATATTCCGGCGGTATACCTGCTGTATTACACCGGCTTTATGACTCTCTTAAATCTAATATTACCGTATCCGGTGATGATATTTTAGCTATTGCCAAATGCGCAGAGGTCGGGGATGCCGAGGTTATCCGTCCTTTGGATAAGGCCTATCATAAGGAAGGCGGAGTGGCAGTGCTTACCGGTAATCTGGCGCCTGATGGAGCGGTGGTTAAGCAAAGCGCAATTACCGATGATATGCTATACTTTAAGGGTAAGGCGCGGGTATTTGATTCTGAGGCTTTAGCCATGTGCGCCATTATGGATAAAAAAATATGCGCCGGCGAGGTGATTGTTATCCGCTATGAGGGACCCAAAGGCGGACCGGGTATGCGTGAGATGCTGTCGCCTACGGCGGCGCTTATGGGTTTAGGACTTGGCAACAGCGTTGCGCTTATTACAGACGGGCGCTTCTCCGGCGGCACCCGCGGACCTTGTATCGGGCATATATCGCCTGAGGCCGCTGAAGGCGGGGTTATCGGGCTGGTAGCCGACGGGGATACTATTATTATTGATATACCTAAGCGCAATTTAGAGCTTTGCGTATCTGATGATGAGTTGGATAAGCGCAGGGTAAAATGGGCGCCGCCTGAGCCTAAAATAACAACCGGCTGGCTTGCGCGTTATGCCAAGCTGGTAACTTCTGCGGCAACCGGCGCTACGCTGAGGTAATGCGGTAAATCGGCAGTCAATCAATTTTGTTTAATAAGGAGGACAAATGTCAGTTTCAACTATTGGTAAGCTCAAATATATTACCGATGAGGCGGGTAAGCGCGAGGAAGTTATTGTGCCTTTTAAAATATGGAAACATATTACAGAAGAGTTGGGGGTGTTGCGGGAAAAGCAACAGATATTATTTGGGTTACAACAGGCTTGTAGAGAAGTTAAGCTCCAAGAAGAAGGCCGGTTACCAGAACAAAACCTAGATGATTTTTTAAATGAGCTATAAAATTATTCCGACCGAGTATTTTAAACAACAGGTTCATGTCTTGTTAAAATATTATCCACATATTAAACAAGATTTGAAGGAACTCCACAGAATGTTAAATGAGTGTCCAAAATGTGGAACCCCTCTGGGTAGAAAAATATATAAAATCCGTTTGAGAAGTTCAGACATTTCCAAAGGTAAAAGGGGTGGATACCGAGTTATCAGTTATGTTAATGATGAGACTAAAAAAGTACGTTTATTAACCATTTATCCAAAACCCCGAAAATCTACTGTGAGTGATGAGGAAATAAGGTTAATTTTAAAAATAGAGGGAATGTTATAGACAAGCAACAGGTGCCGGTAGAAAATTAAATATTATTTTTCAATTAAAGCCCAATGCGGTAATAAGAATTATTACAGAATGGGAACTATGATAAACCAAGAAATGACTGAGCGGGAAATTGACGATATGGTTGTAAGCCGGGCCGGTAAGCATAATGCTTGGGAGAACTGGCAAGAAGTTAACCCTATAACATCTATTTCTCTGGATTTGTCTGAAAAAAGCATTGAAGGGCTAAAGAGCATTGCCAGATTAAAAGGAGAGAAGGGAATCAACAGCCTGCTTAAAAGATGGGTTGATGAGCGGCTGATTTACGAACAGCGGATTATCAATGAGACTAAAAAAGCAACCGGATAAAAAGTTATTGTTTATGAGAAAAAAAGCAGGATTTTTAATCCAAACACGGGATAGATTTCGGGTGCGATTTCCGAAATACAGGGAACATTACCGCTTATTTGTTGGGTTTCATTCTTCAACCCAACCTACTAAGCTACTGCGGTATTGTGATAAAATAAGGAATTCTTAAAATGAGTACAGTTCAAGTGTACGAAAAAGAGTTAGCCGGTATTCTAAAAGATTTGCCGGATGATAAGGCTGGTGAGCTTTTGGATTTTGCCCGTTTTCTTGTTTATAAATATACCAGTAAATCGCAAATTGATAAAGGAGCTTTGCTGCTCCAGCAAAAAGCTTTAAACAAGATTTGGGACAATCCAGATGAAGACATCTATGAATTATAAACGGGGAGATGTTGTGCTCAATACTTTTGACTTAAGGAAATTGTCATTCTGAACGGAGCGAAGCGGAGTGAAGAATCTGCCGACATATACGAGCAGATTCTTCGGCTTATCGCCTCAGAATGACAAAAAGGGATAACTTCACCATAGGTAGCAACTTGGGTTATTTAGGGTACGTAGTATTGGGTAAATGGAAAGAATAAAAAAATGGATGAAGCACGAAGGTTTTTACGTTATGTACTCCCCGGGTTAGCTTTTTTTACTCAATTAGGGATAGCTTTATTAATAATCGACAGCTCGCAATTAATTGAATTATTTGAGAGCATAACAAGGGTTTCTGGCTTGTTGCCAGTATTAGGTGGATTTTTGGTCTCAGGCGCGCTGGGATACATCTTTTCCACATTCTATTTTTCCATTCGTTGGGGACTTGCTAAGTACACTAATTTGAGTTGGGGTATTTTAGACCATGCCAGTCTTATTAATAAGCTCAAAAACACTGATAAGTTGAAGCTTAAAGATGTAACTGATGGTATCTACTGTGAAAATAAAAATATTACACAATCTGATGCTTGGAACATAATTACTTTTTATTGGTTTTGGAATAAAGAAGGTTTTAATGAAAATTTAAATAAGAAAACCGTAACGTTTGCGGATACTGTACACGGATTAGGAGCAGCAACAATAGGAACATTTTTTGCCTTTGTGGTATGGGGATATTTACATTATTTTGAGTTTGGAAAATATGTTTCCGGCTTTTCTTGTATAGAATTCGGTTATTTTATTATTTGGGGAGGCTTATTCCTCATACAGTTATTTAACTATAACAATACGCTCAAACAATTTCAATCATTAGTAAATACAGCCATTGCTAATCGGGTATACAAGGAAGGGAATGGAGAAGATAATAAAGTCATCTTCTTTTTTAGTGAATAAAATTAGGACTAGTACGGAAACCATTTTATATTGATCGGTAGTAAGACATTCTTTACTGTCACCCTAGAGCGAAGCGAAGGGTCTGCTCACGTAGGCTGTAGATTCTTCACTGCGCTTACGCTTCGTTCATAATGACAACACGTTAATACATCAATATAAAATGGATGTCGTACTAGTACTGATTATAAAATCTTAACATGAAACATAGCAATATTTTTATTTGATTTGCTAATTTAAAAGAGGATAAACAATATGCAAACGGTAAAGCATGAAGTTAGCAAGCTTCTTGCCCGCCTGCCGGATGATTGTTCTTTGGAGGATATTTAAGTATCATCTGTATGTGCTTCAAAAGATTGAGCGCGGCCTGAAGGATGCAGAAGAAGAGCGGGTTTATACTCAGCAAGAGATTGAAAAAAAGATGGCAAAATGGCTGGTGAAATAAAATTATTGATTACTCTTAAAGTACAAAGGAAAAAGATGAAAACAATTAAAGCCAGATATTCCCGAGGGGTAATAAAACCATTGGAAAAATTACCTGTTCCCGAGGGAATGGAGTTAACCGTGGTAATTCTCAATCCTTTGGAAGAATCCTGTAACGACCTTTTTTTAAAAGCTGCCGGTGGATGGAAGGGAAAAATAAATGCTGATAAACTGATCAAAGATATTTATGCTGACCGTCTTGCAGCTAACAGGGAGTTTCCAAAACTTTCATGACCTATAGCTATCTTATTGATACCGATTGGGTTATTCATTATTTGAACGGCCAAGCCAAAATTGTAGACGAATTAACCCGCCTGAAACCAAAGGGATTAGCTCTCAGCATTATTTCTCTGGCGGAGTTATATGAGGGTGTATGTTATTCCAGAGACCCTTATGGAAGCAAACAAAGTTTAACGGCTTTTCTTAGCGGGATTTATTTGGTGGAAATCAATGAAGAAATCTGCAAAATTTTTGGTAAACAACGAGGTAAGCTTAGAAAAGAAGGAAAGCTTATAAGCGATTTTGACCTACTGATTGGGGCAACTTGCTTGCATTATAACTTGGCTATTTTAACCAACAATCGCAGGCATTTTAAAGTAATTGAGGGTTTGGAAATTATCTCTGTATAGCGTAAATAAAAATATTAGGGAGTAACTATCTATGTCAAATTTAGCTGTTATACAAAAAAGATATACCTATGAAGATTATTTAAAAACCCCGGATGATATGCGTTATGAACTGATAGAAGGAGAATTGTTAATGAGTCCTGCACCAAGTATTAAACATCAGGATATTTCTAGGGAATTAGCCTATCGGATGATAAAATTTGTTAAGGATAACGATCTTGGTAAAATCTTTTATGCACCTTGTGATGTATACTTGGATAATGAAAATGTTTTACAGCCGGATATACTTTTTGTATCCAAAGAAAACTTAGGTATAATCGGTGAAAAGAACATTAAAGGCGCGCCCAATCTGGTAGTGGAAATTGTCTCAAAAAATAATGCCTACCGTGATACAATACAGAAAAAACGGCTTTACGCCCGTTTTGGGGTCAAAGAATATTGGATTGCAGCGCCTGAAGAAAAAATGATAGAATTATATAAACTGGATAATCAAGTATATCAGCTGCACAAAACCTATTTTGATAATGATATACTAGAATCCCATGTTTTAAACGGATTGAAGATAGAGTTAAAGGAAATATTCTAAATTCAGAGAAGGCTTTTGCAACACTATCTGTCATTTACGAATGTCTTTATCGGGAACCTAATACTAAGTTGCGTTCAAAAAGACACTAATTTGGTACTCTGGTCGTCCCTGACCCAGAGCCTGCAAGGAGTCGGGCTCAGAGACGAGCCCGACTACCGTGACTTTTAGAAACTATTGTAAGAAGCTTAGTGGCAAAAATTAAACTTTATAGATAATAAGGGAGATTACATTGAAACGTACCGGCGCTCAAGTATTAATAGAAGGCCTGCAAAAGGAAAATGTGGATGTTATTTTCGGTTTTCCCGGAGGGGCGGTAATTAAAATATATGACGAGCTATTCGGCTCATCCATAAAGCATGTGCTAACGCGTCACGAACAGGGCGCAATTCATGCCGCCGACGGCTATGCTAGAGCAACCGGCAAGACGGGAGTCTGTCTGGTGACTTCAGGTCCTGGCGCTACCAATACGGTTACCGGAATAGCTACCGCTTATATGGATTCGGTGCCGGTAGTCGTATTTACCGGTCAGGTGCCTACTCCCATGATCGGTAACGATGCCTTTCAAGAAGCCGATATTGTGGGTATTACACGCCCTATAACCAAGCATAATTATCTGGTAAAAGATGTAAACGAGCTTCCCCGCGTGATAAAAGAAGCCTTTTATATTGCCGGTACCGGCAGACCCGGTCCTGTGGTAGTGGATTTACCCAAGGATATAATGGCGGCTGTTACTGAGAACCCATATCCTGATCAGGTTACATTAAAAGGCTACAATCCCAATTACAGCGGGCATCTGGGACAGATAAAACGAATGGCTGTGGAAATTATGCAGGCTAAAAAACCGCTGTTATATACAGGCGGCGGTATTATCAGCTCGGCTTGTCATAATGAACTACTGGAATTGGCGGAATTAACTCAGGCGCCGGTTACTAATACGCTTATGGGTTTAGGCGGATTCCCGGGGACGCATCCGTTGTTTATGGGAATGCTGGGAATGCACGGAACATGGTATGCCAATATGGCGGTTACTGAATCGGATTTGATTATTGCAATCGGCGCCAGATTTGATGATCGCGTAACCGGAAAGATAACTACTTTTGCCCCGCATGCCAAGATTATTCATATTGATATCGACCCTTCATCAATTAGTAAAAATGTTAAAGTAGACTTGCCGGTGGTAGGGGATGCTAAAGATATTCTGGCAAAATTAATAACTGAATTAAAACTATTAAAAGCAAAAAATGAAACAGCGCATACCAAAGATTGGCTGGCGCAAATAAAAGAGTGGAAACAAAAATATCCACTGAAATATGATCAAAACAGCGGTAAAATAAAACCGCAGTTTGTAATAGAAGAGTTGCATCGCCTAACCAAGGGAGAAGCCATTATTACTACTGAAGTAGGTCAGAATCAAATGTGGGCGGCTCAGTTTTACGGCTTTAATCACCCGCGCAGTTTTCTGTCTTCAGGCGGATTGGGCACTATGGGATACGGCTTTCCGGCTGCGATTGGCGCACAAATTGCTCATCCTGACCGCATTGTAATTGATGTTGCCGGCGACGGCAGCTTTCAGATGAATATGCAGGAACTGGCGACTGTGGTACAATACAGGCTGCCGGTTAAAGTGGCTATATTAAATAATTACTTTTGGGGTATGGTGCGCCAGTGGCAGGAGCTGTTTTTTAATAGGCGTTATTCATTTACCTGTACGCACTGCGCCCCTGATTTTGTTAAACTGGCTGAAGCTTTTGGCGCGGTAGGGCTGCGGGCTGAAAAACCGGAAGAGGTGGCATCTGTGATTGAACAAGCCCTAAATACCGATAAACCCGTAGTTATGGATTTTCGCGTAGACCCTGAAGAAAATGTAGCCCCTATGGTGCCGGCCGGAGGCGCGCTTAAAGATATGATTTTGGTATAGGAGAGTGTAATAATGGGTAACATAGCTATAGATTTTAAAACCGAATTATTAAAAACTTTTGATGATTTGCCCGAAGATAAACAAATAGAGGTTTTAGACTTTGCCGATTTTGTAAAAGCCAAGCTGGAAGCCCAAATTGTTGCTGAGGAAATTTTGGAAGATCAGGAAACAATGGCTAGGCTGGGAGCATCAGAGGAAGATGTAACAGCCGAAAGAGTGGTAGAATGGAGGAAGGTCAGGAAAAATGTATAGAGTTTTCCTGACTAAAACCGCAGAAAAAGTTTATAATAAGTTGGAGGCAAAAACTGTTGACAGAATAAATAAGTGTCTTGACCAGTTGGAAGCTAAGCCGAGGTTTGGCGTTAATATCGTGAGGTTAGAGGGAAAATTGAAGGGTTACTGTAGATACCGTTTGGGTAGTATAAGGATAATTTATAAGATTGATATTCAAAAACAAGTTGTGACTATTATGGATATTGGCAGCCGAGGAGATATTTATAAATAGCCTGGAATAAAATCGCCGCCACTGTTCCCTTGGGAACGTCTTAACTGCAATAATCATGGTTCAATCTTATATCTTATATTTTATAACTTAACATCAATTATATCCGTTGCTATTTCAGGCAGTGATGTAGGTATTTCGGCTTCACGGAAATCAGGCTCTGGCCTTACAAATATAGGTGTTACAGAAGGAGGAGGAGGATAAAATGATGTGCGTCTTCTGTGGCGGCAAGTTGGAGGAAAAGGTTGTTGAAGAAGAAATTATAGAGGGAAGAGACAGGGCGCTAGTTGAAATTCAGGCTGAAGTTTGCTTAAATTGCCATGAAAAATACTTTTCCGAAGGAATTGTAGATAAATTAATTGATTTAAAAGAAAACCTTAAAGCCCATCAGCTAAAATTAAAAGAGGTGGGAAAGGTCTATCAATTAGGCTGACACATTGTTGCATGGCATAAAATAATAAGGAGCTTCCTTATGGATAATCAAGAATTTGTTACTAAACAGGATTTACAAGAATTTGCTACTAAGCAAGATTTACGAGAATTTGCCACCAAGCAGGATTTAATGGAATTCAGCGAAAAAATCAGTCAAGACTTTCGTGCTCAAACTGAGGAAACCAAGCGTCATTTTGAAGTAGTGGCTGAACGTTTGGAGTCTAAAATTCAAATTATTGCCGAGGGACATCATATGCTGGCTGATAAGATGGACAGGATGGAGCAAAGATTAGATACCAAGATCGATAAAGTTGATCAAAAGGTAGATCGGCTGGCTGTAAAGGTGGATGCACTGGATCAAAAAGTGGATAATCTGGAAGTAAAGGTAGATGGACTGGATCAAAAGGTGGACGCGCTGGATGTAAGGATGTATCGAGTGGAAGCAGGTTTAACAGCGCATCGTAATAACACCGAAACGCATAACGTCAATTTAAAGAAAAGCAAAGGATAATCATGCGTCATTCTATATCTGTATTAGTAGAAAATCAATTCGGGGTATTAGCCCGAATTGCCGGACTGTTTTCCGGTCGGGGATTTAATATTGACAGTCTTTCAGTAGGCGTAACTACTGACCCCAGTATCTCACGGATGACGATAGTGGTAAGGGGAGACGACCGTATCTTAGAGCAGGTAACAAAGCAGTTAAATAAGCTGATAAATGTGGTCAGGGTGGTGGATTTGACCAAGGAAGAACATGTAGGGCGGGAAATGGTATTGATCAAAGTTACTGCTAATCAGCAGGACAGGGCTGAACTGCTCAGTATTACCAATATATTCAGAGGCAAGATAGTAGATGTGAGTCAAGAAACATATACTATTGAGATTACCGGCGATGAGAATAAAATAGTCGCTATTATTAAGCTGCTGGCTCCTTTTGGAATACGCGAGATTGCCCGTACCGGCAGGGTTTGTATGGGACGCGGGGGTAAAAGTATTAAGGTATAATATAATATAATATATTGATGTATATAAATTTCAAAGTTGTCATGTAGGAGCGCCATCCCTGGCGCGATCGATTCGCGGTAAAGAAGCCGGAAGTCGCGGCAAGATGCCGCTCCTACAGTTGCCGCCATCGGCGGCCTAATTTAAAAGGAGAAGAAGATGTTGAAGATGTACTATGATAAAGATGCGCAATTGGAAGTATTAAAAGATAAGACTATTGCAGTAATCGGTTACGGGAGCCAGGGACATGCCCAGGCTCAGAATTTACATGACAGCGGGTTGTCTGTAGTGGTGGGGCTGCGTAAGGAGAGTAAATCTTTTGCTAAGGCGCAGGCTGACGGTCTTAAGGTAACGACAGTAGCAGAAGCGGCCAAGGCTGCTGATATTATTCAGATATTGGCGCCGGATACAAAGCAAGCGCAAATATATAAAGATGAGATAGCTCCATATTTAGAAGCGGGGAATGCCTTATGTTTTTCGCATGGCTTTAATATTCATTATCATCAGATTATTCCGCCTGAGGATGTAGATGTATTTATGGTAGCGCCCAAAGGGCCGGGGCATCTGGTACGACGCGTATATACAGAAGGCTTTGGCGTGCCTTGTCTGGTGGCGATAGAGCAGGATGCCACAGGTAATGCCTTAAAGCTGGCGTTGGCTTATGCCAAGGGGGTAGGCGGTACGCGTGCCGGAGTGATTGAGACTACATTTGCCGAGGAAACCGAGACGGATTTATTCGGCGAGCAGGTGGTATTATGCGGCGGTACCAGCGCGCTTATTCAGGCGGGTTTTGAGACTTTGGTAGAGGCCGGATATCAGCCGGAGATTGCTTATTTTGAGTGTCTGCATGAATTAAAGCTGATTGTTGATCTGATATACGAGCAAGGTATTTCAGGTATGCGTTATTCTATAAGCAATACGGCGGAATATGGTGATTTTACACGCGGCAAGCGTATTATAAATGAAGATACCAAAAAAGAGATGAAGCGTATTTTAGGCGAGATACAATCCGGTAAATTCGCCAGCGAATGGATTTTAGAAAACCAGGCTAATTGCGCCAGTTTTAAGTCCCTGCAGCGCAAAGAGGCGGCGCATCAGGTTGAGACGGTCGGTAAAAAACTGCGCAGCATGATGAGCTGGATAAAGAAATAGGGTTTAGGAAAATATAAATGCCGATTATCAGCAGGTTTTTCGGAATAGTAATTTTTATACTTTGGCGGGAACATAATCCGCCGCATTTTCATGCCAAATATGGCGATTACGAAGTGGCTGTTGAGATTGAAAGTGGAAACATTAAGGGCATGATGTCAAAGCGTGCCCTTAATTTAGTGCAGGAATGGCGTAAACTACATAAAGAAGAACTCCGGCGTAACTGGAAATTGGCGGAAGAAAAAAGAGCCCTTCTTTCAATAAAACCATTGGAGTAGAAATTATGATTCTACATGTAAAAAAAGCAAAATACTTACATGATTATGTTATCTGGCTGCAATTTAACGACGGTGCAGAGGGTGAAGTTGATTTGGCTTGCGAACTGGAAGGCGAAATCTTTGGCGTACTTAAGGATATAGAAAATTTTAAATCCTTTAAGGTAGACCCTGTTTTGCAAACCATTGTCTGGGAAAACGGTGCAGACTTGGCGCCTGAATTTTTGTATGAAAAAATGAGGGTTCTTGTATAGATTGTTTGTGTTTCGGGAGGGACTCCCGAAACACAAAATAGGGCTTGGAGATATCATGGATTTAATTAAAGAGGCCTCCATTGAGACTATAAAGCGCCTGCCGGATGGATGTTCATGGGAAGATATAATGTATGAGATAAACTTTGTGGCTCAGGTTTTAGAAGGATTAAAACAAGCCGAAGCCGGAGAGCTTTTGACTACCGATGATCTTTTAGAACAAGTTGGAAAATGGGAAAGATAAAATGGAGCCTGAAAGCCAGTGTAAATTTACGATGTATTTATGATTATATTGCTGCGGATTCGGTGATATATGCTGCCCGCTTTATAAAATCATTAATTAAAGCTACCAAAAAACTGGCGATAATGCCTCAATGTGGTCGCATAGTTCAAGAGTTGGTAGATTACGGCTTGCGGGAGGTTATTTACCAAAACTACCGAATTGTATATAGGATTGTGGGAGTGCAAAAAGATATTGAAATTCTGGCGGCGCTTCATGGAGTACGTAAGATAAAAGAAGCATTTCTTAGAGATTGGGAAATGCGGTATTGTTTGGGAGTAAAGTAAGCGGCAGACTAAAAAAAATGAATGAAAAAAGTAAAAAATCATGGATAAATTTTTTAAATCCCGAAGTTCTTAGGAGTAGATTGATTGTATCTTCTATTTATATAACCGCGTTTGAAATACTAAAAGATTGCATTATCAGTAGGATAAAATATTTCTTTACTTCTGGGTTTAATGAAAATAGCTGCCTTGAAAATGAGGAGTACAAACGTGAGGTACTATCAAAAAATAAGAGTGAGTTATATGCGTCCTTGTTGTGGCGGCAATAAATATTAGCTATCAATGAATCTGATTTGAATTTATTTGAAAGGATCAAACAAAAACGTAACAAACTTGTTCACGAGATGCCAAAACTTATTTATACAGAATTAGTCTTGAATATACAGGATGATTTTCATAATCTTATCAATTTGTTGCATAAAATCTAAGTGTGGTGGATTAGTGTGGTGGATTAGGGAAGTTGAAATACCCACAAACCCAGATTTTGATAATTGCGAAATCGTCTATGATGAAATAGTACCTGGTCAGATCATAGCTTTGCAGCTAATGTGTGATATCGCATTGGGTTCAGAAGATATATCGGTATTGTATCCCAAAACTAATCCGAAGAAGCAGGATAAATTACGGAAATGAAGCGATGAACGCAAGTGATATAGAATTCAGCGTGCATTCGTTACTTAAGATTGAAACATTAAAATCGCATGGTATAAGCCTTTCTACTGATATTATAAAAAATACTGTCCGATTCCCGGATAGAATAGAAGCTGGTTATAAAAATAGGCTAATTGCTCAAAAGGTTATAGATACCCGGCATGTTATCAGAGTGGTTTATTAAACAAGGTCGGATAAAATTTTAATTATCACCGTTTATCCGGGAAGGAGGGCGCGCTATGAGAAAAATCAGATATAGCAAAGATGTGGATGTTCTTCTTATTGAGCTTTCAAATAAGCCGATTGATTACGCCGAAAAGGAAGGACAGATGATTATCCATTTTGCCAAGGGCGGGGAACCGGTTCTTCTGGAAATACTTGAAGCTAAAGACTTTATCTTAAGCTCACTTTTTAGTGTGGTTAAGGAAAAAGAGGCGGCTATACTGTAAAAAAAAACGGTAGGTTGCAGGCTTTTACTGACCCCGTTGGTTTCATAAAAGAGGCGCTGTCATGATGACCGATACTGAAATTAAGCTAAAAGGGCTTCAGACCCTTACCGATAATCTGGGTGATGTTGAAGCAGAGCGATTTATTGCTCTTATTCAAAGGGAACCATTTGATTACACTAAATGGCGCAAGGAACTGGATGAAGAGCTGTCTGTCGAAGAAATCAGCAAAAAAGCAATGGCATTAAAAAAAACGATCCGATATTTTGGCTTGAGGACAAGCCAAACATCAGACAAGGAGGCAACAGTTGCCAATAATATCTCAATTTTTTGGTATAATTATTCGGATGTATTATGATGAGCATAATCCGCCTCACTTGCATGCCGAATATAAAGGGGAAAAGGCGCTGTTTGATTTTTCAGGAAATATAATTCAGGGAAATTTGTATTCAAGAACAGCGACTAAACTTATCAGAGAATGGATAGACCTGCATGTATTAGAACTTGAAAATCATTGGGAACTGGCTAGAGAAGGTAAAAAAATTGAGGCAATTGACCCGTTAGATTGAGGTATGAAGATGTGGAATTTGAATGAAGTAATAAAAATTGAATACAAAAACAGATATGTTTTTCATATTGAATTTGATGACGGGGAAAATAGCGAGGTAGATTTTGAGGAATATATACAAAAATGGCCGATATTTGAACCATTACGAGATATAAATTTCTTTAAAAAAGCGGTAATTGCCGGAGGAACAATATGCTGGTCAAATGGAGCGGATATTGCGCCTGAAACCTTATATGAAAAAGTTACAAAATAAACTTAAAGTTAAATGCTTCGGTGTTTTGGGAAGGATTCCCGAAACACCGGAAAGAATAATGCCCGATTTATGAAAATAAAATTTTCTCGTCACGCAAAAAGAAGAGCAAGGCTTTATAAAATTCCAGAGTCTACAATTATAGAAATCTTGCAGGGCAAAAAATTAGCTTAAGGAACTCATGAAATTACAGCACATACTGAAGGATTTAAACATCCCCTGAAAATTATTGCTACTATAGAAAACAATATAATAATAGTAGTGACAAATTATCCTTTAAAGAAAGGCAGAGAAAAATGAAAGTATATTATGACAAAGAAGTGGATGCCTTGTATTTAAAGTTAGGTGATGAATTTCCGGAGGGGGTTATTGAAATGGCTGAAGGGGTTAATTTAGATACAACCTCTGAAGATAAAATAGTAGGCATAGAAATCTTACAGGCTTCAAAAAAAATAAACTTAAAAACCATATTTTCTTATACACTCGAACTGGATGAAAATTTGCTAACCAAAAAAATTGCCTGAACATGTGTTGCTTTGTTGTTGTGAAACTATATTTAGAGCTATGTTTCTATGATAGGTTTTAATAATTTAAGCTATCTTAAATAAGGCAAAAGCATAGCAATGAAGCCGGATGACATGTTGTATGAACAATAACAGGTGGATAAAAATTTATGGAAATTACTTCCGGAATTTCTATAGACAAAAAGGTTAGATTTGGTAAATGGGTAAGCGTACTTGTAGATTTGGTTTTGGGTAAATTAGCCGGTGGAATGACCTATAAAGAACTTATGACTGAATATGATCTTCGCCAAAAGGATATCCTTGCGGTTTTGGACTATGTTGCAAAGCAGTTGGCATGATAAGAATTAGAAGGAAATAAATTTATCTATGAGCAAACAAAAAAATAATACAAATAGTAAAAAATTAAATAATACAGAACCCAAACACCCGCCGATTGCGCGGGAGGGGTATCCCTTTATTTTTATCCTATTGGGTTTAGGTCTGGTATTTATGGCTTTTAGTCTGCAATACATAAGCTGGCTGTGTCTGTTTTTGGCGGCTTTTGTGGTCTATTTTTTTCGCGATCCCAGCAGAAAGATTCCTGATGCCAAAGGTGCGGTGGTCTCTCCGGCGGACGGACGGATAATCGGTATTAATCAAGTTAATCTACCCGGATTTGATAAGCCCTTTACCCAGGTAAATATATTCTTATCTATTTTTAATGTGCATATAAACCGTTGTCCCCTTGGCGCTATAGTAAAAAAGGTGGATTACAAAGAAGGTAAGTTTAAAGCCGCTTATGCCAAAGAGGCATCAACTCAAAATGAGCATACCGCTATATTATTTGAAGCCGGTAATATGCCGATAATTGTAAAGCAAATTGCCGGTCTTATTGCCCGGCGGATTATCTGTAAGATTAAGGCCGGCGACAAAGTGGATAAGGGGCAGCGTTTCGGGCTTATTAGTTTTGGCTCCCGGGTGGAAATATTCATACCGGCTGATTCTGCTGATATTAAAGTAAAACAGGGGGATAAGGTTAAAGGCGGGGAAAGCCTGATTGCGGTTGTTAAATAAAATACAGCTTAAAATTAATTACAATACACCAGAAGATGGTTTCCATTTGTGTATTATACTAAGCATAATTGCATAAATATCTATAACTTGTGTTGTCGGATTCTCAAATCCGACAACTAGGCTTACAAGGTCAGATTTCTTAATCTGACCCCACTAAAAACATTATAACTAATTATGCGACTATGCTTAGCAGTGAACATTATGGTGGGTCCGCAATAATAAAATAACGTACGCTCAACATCATTTTTATAGGCTCTTTCATGATACGGGCTTGACCCACCCTTGTATATTGAAATCAGGTAAAGTATATTGTAAAATTGTAACAGTCGTTAACAGTAAATGGTGGAGCAGGGAAAGGTTAGGCCGTACCCACCCTAAGCCCAAAAC
>JAJRXT010000020.1 GCA_024276125.1 bacterium | reverse complement strand
GGCCAAAAGATATCATCCTGATATAAATAAAAATAATCAAGATTCAACCGATAAGTTTAAAGAAATAACTGAAGCCTATCATATTTTAAGTGATGAGGAAAAAAGAAGCGATTACGATAAAGAGATAAATCAGGCTCCTGAAATAAAATTCAGACAAAGGGAATATAGCACAAGCAACAGATATGACACGGGATACACTCGCACAAATTATTCGTGGTCCAGCGGTTTAAAATATAAACATAGGCGTTTTTTATACACTTTATTTAAAATAGTCATCTATCCGGTAGCTTTTGTATTTATAATTTGGATATTTATGTTTCTTTATCAGTATGACAATAAAGACTATTTAAACGATTATTCTGCTATTGAAGAGGCGGCTGAACGAGAAAATGTTTTGCAGGAAAAAATCGACGGAGTATTAGAAAACCAATCCCCGAATGAACGATGGGGATTAAACAGGGAAGACCTATATAAAGAAAGCCTGATAAAATCAAGGGAACAAACAGAACAAAAATGGCGTGAACAATGGAATGATAATGATAAAAACAGCTCAAGACGGGAATTTCAAGAGCAACGTATGGAAAAAACATACGAAATGCGCAAAACGTGGGAAAATGAAAAAAAGCAACAACCTAAATTAGATTATGATGCCCTGATAGATGAATATTTAGGTAATTAACGTAAGTTCGGTATATATTGATTAACTTATTTATAAAAGACAAAACCTTGAGGAACCCTTTTTTCAAGAAGGGTTTCCCCCAAGGTTTACTCTTTACAGATAAGTTAATCAATTATACCGAACTCAGGTTACGTAGCATTTATGGCGGTATCTACCGGCAGGCGTATAAAAAAGGTAGCGCCTTTATAACGAGCGCTTTCCACCCATATATTACCCTGGTGGGCTAAAATAATATTTTTACTTACAGATAAGCCTAAACCTAAGCCGTTTTTAGCTTTACTGGTATAAAACGGAGTGAAAATTTTATTTAAATTTTTTTTAGAAATACCCGCGCCTGTATCAGCAAATTCTATTAATATATTTTGATCTTTCGATTTGGTTTCAACCCTCAACTTTCCGCCATTCGACATAGAATCAACAGCATTTATTATAATGTTCATAAAGACCTGTTTTATTTGATCGGCAAAGAGCGATAACGGGGGGAGTCCTTCGGTGAATTTTTTTGTCAGCTTAATTTTTTTGTTCTGCAAATTAAGTTTATTTATTTGCAGAGTATCTTCCAATAATTTATTAATAGAAATCAAGGTTTTTTTATTATCATCCGAGCGCGACATTCCCCGCAGCCTATGAAGCAGGCCGCCCATGCGGTCGATCTCATCCAGACAAAGCCCAGCGCTTTTTTTAATCTCGTGGTTCGACACACTGTCTTTTATATCTGTTATCAAATAGGTAAGCGAACACAGCGGATTGCCAATCTCATGAGCAACGGATGCAACTAAATTACCCAGCAAGCGTAATTTTTCAGAATGAATCAACTGCTGATTAGCTGCGTTTAGGTCTTTGGTTTTTTCCTGCACCATTCTTTTAAGATGTTGCGTATAGTTCCTTACCTGATTGGCCAGCTTTACCTCCGGCGTAATATCTTCACACATATTTAAAAGGCCGATAGGTCTGTATTGTTCATCCCTTAATAAAGTGGAGAACAGCCTAATGCTTTTAACCTTATTACCGATTTTCATATTATAATCAATTTGGGCTTTATCTAAAGTAAAATCAAATACTTTATAGAGCTTTTCAGTTATCGGCGAATGATTGCACATACACATAAAATCTGGAAAAAGCTTTCCGATAAGCTCGTCTCCCGCGTTAATTCCATGAAGCCGGGCCGCCAGTTGGTTGGCCATAGTTATCTGCCGGTTCATATCAGTAGAAATAATACCGATAGGTGCGTTGACAAATATATTTTCTAAGAATCCGGGTAATAAATTATAATTCATGGAACTTTTTTGGCGCTATAAGTGTCAGCGCTAATTTAAACGTATATGAATTTACTTATATACAAGGAAGAGTTAATACTGAGCCCGTCACTATTCCGAAAGATAGAAACTACCACTCTAGTATAGCACAAAAAAATCGATAATGTACATTTAAAAATTATTATAAAAGTAAGCCCTCAATTAGTGTTTTTATCGTTCTGGATTACTGCCTTTGCAGGAATGACAAAATAAGGCGATTCATCCAATTACAACACAGCTTCATACCCACCCGAAAACTACTATGCTAGTGGATTTAATTCCGTCAATGACTGCTCTATTATCGCTTTATCGTTTATATCTAAATTTTTAGCATCAATATAAGAAGAAAGCCTATCTATTGCCCCTTCTTTTTGCTTTTCGGTCTCAATCTGTTCTGAAAGCTGATTTCTAATAGTAATCCCCTTGAAACTCTTTAGAAGATCAACAGTAGCTTGATACGATTCCCCAAGTTTTTTTTCGTTAAAATAAAGTCCTTCTTCCTTTTTCTCAACCAAACCAAACGCCCTGCCTAAACTAACCATCTGCATCTCTTCATCAATATTATTAGCGGAAGAATTAAAAGCCGGCAACAAATCTTCCACAGCATATTCAGGATTTACATAAAGCGAATCTTTTTGCGCAAATTGAGAAATAAGTCTATTTCCATATTTAATTAAAGCTATATGAAACGCAGGAAAGCCTACCTTAACTTTGTAAAGTACAATTTCATGCTTATTCTTTATACTATGAACGCGAGTATACGTACAACCTTGTTTGTTAAATATATCCTTTGTATAAGACCTTTCCGGTTCCTCAACTCCCAGATAGGTTAATGGTAATGAACCGTCCAGCCCTTTTTCAACTTCTAAAAAGATATGCGCCTTTGCCGCATTATAAAAATCAACCATTTTCTCTATTACATTCATCCTGCCGTTTTCATTTGCTTTCTTCAAATAACCCTCTATGGATTCTTCACTTACTGACCGAAAAACATCTCCGGCAAAACAGTCTATCGCCGCAAATAAGCTATCTAAATTACCTGTTTTTTTGAATTCATCAAAAAAATTTGATAATGTATTTTCTTTGAGGAATCTTTCCAATTCAACAGAAAGCCTTAGATTATCCTTAATAAACCTGTTTAAATCATCCTTAGTTACAACGCTTCTGGCAAACAAAGAATTAGGAAACATAATATTTTCAAATGCTTCCCTTTTCTCATTGGCGCTCTTAGTAAGGTTGTTTATAAAATTTTCTATCCCTGCGTCTATATCTTTAGTAAATTTTTTATAGGCTATGAATCTGTCAAGCAGACTGCCATGCAGGGAATACTCAAACCTTGTTCTGAAAATATTATTATGAAGCCCCTGACATTTTAATAAAAAGTTTATTTTTTTACTTTTTAAGGAAGAAACTTTTGATAATGTTTTGGTTATTTCAGCCTTTATTTTTTTTATAGACCCTAAAAATCCCCAAGCGCCATAACCAACAGAGCATAAAATATACACAAGGATGCTTAATTGGAAAGATAATTTTAAATAAGCGCAAACAATAATAAATCCTACAGTAGCGCCGCATAAAATTAAAAATAGCTTTACAATATTTTTTTTCTGTTTATCGTATAATTCTTTAAGTTTACTTTTTTCGCTCCGGTACTCCGCATCAGTTGTATGAAGTTTAGGTTTATTTGCTTCAATTTCTTTTTTAAATTCTTCTACTATGCCATAAAGAAGCTTACGTCTTTTAGAGGGATCGGTTATCCTTATATCAAAATCATCTATTTCCTTTTTAAGCTCCAGATATATCTTTTTTAAATCATTTATTTCTGTTTCAAGATCATTAATTTTATCTTCAGGGGATTTATCCGCTTGTAGTTTATCCTCACATTTAGCGTCATCTTTAGCTTCTGTTTTGACTGGAGTCTCTTTTTTTGCCTCATCCGATTTTTTAATAGCAGTATTATCTTCTTTTAACTTTTTGACACAAGATAATTTATCCTGAATATCTTGTTTTAATTCCAGTAAAGTCTCTTTTTTAGCGCCCATTGTTTCATCAAAAAAGTTTTTTATTACTCGTTCAATCTGCTCAAAACTAAATTCCTGCTCAACAATACTGCCGGTTATATAAAGAGATTGCTGGTTTAGGAGTACATCCAAAAAGGCTTTACTGTAATAGATACCTTTCTTTTTTGAATCCATTGATGCTCTTACAACTTCAAGTAAGCTCTCCTGTTTTTCAGTAAAGAATTTCTCTCTTTTTAATGACAGCTTGCGATTCATATGAGTCAGAGCGTCTTTATCAAAATCCCTGGCTTGTTCTTCTATATTATTTATAAAAGTTCCGACAACAGTGTCTTCATTTATAGCGCCATTATACTTAAAATCATGCCAAATCATTGCGCCGTCATTATCCTGATATAATTCATTAGAAAGTTTATAATTAGTATCAAATTTATTCTTAAGCAAAAACTCCTTTACATCGGCATTAATTAATTCCATCTCAAATGTATTAGATACCGGCGCATTTTTTGAACCAAGCAGGCTAAAACCCAAATAGTCTGAAAGTCCTTTCATTATATTCTTAATGGGAAAGACAAGTTTATTAAGCCCAAACGAATTGTATCTTGTTGTTTTTCCCTCTTTTTTGTTCAGTAATGACGTGGAGAAATTAACATCGGATGCAACCTCTCCTTTAAATAGAGAACAAAGAACTTGACCAATCATAGGAATCAGCTCTTTATAGGAAGAAATTTCAATAGCATCTTCATTTTTTCCGGTAAAAAGATGAATAAAACTAAAAGGAATTAACCCGCAAGAAGAAATCGCTCTGGGATTATCGCCTATAAAATCAAGCTCTTGTAAGCAGGCATAAGTTCTACAATATGCCAGTTCTTCATTTTTGTATTCCTCAAAAAGATCGGAAAAAAAACCAAGAATACTGGTTTCCATAAGCATTCCACTAAGCCTGCCGGCAAAAAGACATTGAATAAAACCAAGAAAGGGAATAATCGCAGCCGAACCTATAGTATCAAATAGAGTAGATATAATAACCAATTCTATTTTTTCTGCTAAATCATATCCTTTATCATGAAGAGCAGAAAGACTTTCATTTTTCCGTAAGGTTGTTGTTTTATCTGCAATAATTGCTTCAATTTCTTTTTCATGCTCTTGTATTATTTGAAAGTTAGATTGAAAATTATCAACAGAAAGCTCGCTTTTTAATCCCTCATATTTAAATAATGACTGATTTTTTTCTACATCACGTATCTCACCGCTTTCTTCAAGCGTAACACATGAAACAATACTCGATGAATCGCTATAACCTTCGGCAAGAAGGCAGGCATACACTCCTTTGGCAATCTCTGAACCATATTTACCCAATCCAAGAAACATAACCGGCTTAATTTTTTGTTTCATAACAATATTCCCTTGTACTCCAAAAATAAATAACCGCAACAAAATAAACTTGTAGCTGCCGACCTTTAGGTCGGCTATGGGGGCGAGGAGCAGGTTTAAAAACCCGCAACTACAAAAAAAATGGGATTTCATGTACTATAAAGTTATAAATATTTATTCAATTATGCTTATTACAGCCTCCTAAAGCTCAAGTACAGAATGAATATAACTATCTATATCATCCAACTCCAAATTTATCTGGTTAACAATCTCAGTAGTAGAGCCTTTTTTAAGCCTGTTTTCCAATTGGGTCCCATAACTTTTCAGGGAATCCGCAACTTTTTCCCCGCCTAATTTCTTAATGGTTTTTTCAATGTGTTCTCTTATTTCTTCAACAAATTCCGGTTTATCTAAAAATACTTTCATAGCATCCGTTCTTCCCTGGGCCAGTTTGACCTTAAAATCATCCGTCCTTCTTCCCCTTTCCTCAGATTTGATATAGTACCAAACCCCTGATTTACAGATAAAATTAAATGGGTCAGCAAGGCCTAATGACCAAAATTTCCTTAGTTCATCTTATTCCGTATTACTAAATAATGCGGGAAGTTCCTTTTCCCAATCTTTGTAAATATGATAAGAAAACGGTTTGTCTGTACTGGCATATTTGTCACGATAGTTTGCCATATTTTTTATCACAAATGCAGGTACGGCAGCCTCTATTTTAAAGCATATAATTCTTTTTGCGTCGCCTATTCCAATAATTGCAGGCTCATATGGCGAGGATATTGCGTTTCTTATTCCTTCAGGAGTAATAACCGTATCACTTGGGTTTTCAACGCCGAAAAGGTAGATATTTTGAGTTGTCTTATCCCCTGTTATAAGGCCTTGGTCATATTGCCACAAAGGCGAGGCCATTCTATCCATAGCGCCTATAATTTCAGTCTTTTTCTTTTGCGGTAATTCCCTCAAAATATCATATATTCTCTTATTTTGGACCTCTTTAACCATATCCAGCGAGTAACCGTATTCCAAAAGAATATCTTTTACCTCATTTATGCGCATTCCCGCTAATTGCAATACATCCATTTGCTTATCGTTTTTTAACCACATTATAAAATCGTGTGAATCCACCTTTGGAATTTCGGTTTTTAATTTCTCGGGTTTTAATTCCATTACAAATGGTTTTATTTTTCTGCGTTCACGCTGTTTTTGCTGGATATCCTGATTTAACTCTTGGGTTAGTATATTGCAGTAATTAGAAAGATCATTCAGCTTTTCAATCCAATTTCTTGTTTCATTTATAATGCAGGCAAAGAATTCTATTGCTTTTTCTCTTCTTTCTATTTCAAAAATAAAATTTGCCTGCCTGTCTACTAGTCCCTTAAATTTTTTTAAGGCATTTTCAATAACAGCTTTTGAGCCGAATAATTTTTTAGCGCCCCTTTCCGCTTCTGATTTTACAGAAGGATAACTAAATTCAATATCTTTTTTAAGTTTGTTATTTTCATCTCTTTCTTCCATCATTTCCTTTTTAAAATCAGTAAGCCTTCCTAAAAGTGCGTAAAGAAAGTTTTTGGAAAATTCAAGCCCCTGAGGCATAGACAGACGATTGGCTATTTCACTATTTAATTTAGTTAATTTTTCATCCTTAAGTTTAGCAAGCCTTAGCTTTGCCGTAGCGGCAATGTTTTTTTGTAGATTATTTAGATGCACTTCTTTCCTTCCGAAGACTTCATTTATTATATTTTTACCGGAAACTGAGGGCAGGGGAAATTTTTTGAAATCTCCCGGAGGCAAAATGCTGTCTATCACATCATCTGCTTCATGTTCCTTTATACCTATTCTTCGGATAAAATCATCCGTAAATTCATTAACTGAGGAAAAATCACCGCCCATAAAGGTTTTTTGAATTATATTCAATGCTATCTCTTTTGCGTAAAGATCAGCAAACCATTCCCCCGGATACACAAGCTCGCTGATTCCAAAGCTGCTAAAAACAGTCGGCTTGCCAAACCAACGTTTACCTACTAGCTGCGCTTCCAGATTGTCTATAATATCGCCGGCTTTTTTTCCGGTTGAGGTACTTTGTAAAAACAGACCCATTCCGATAAATTCATGTAAATCGTCTATATCACTATATTTTATTCCGTGTTTATTAACATTATTTATCAGATATACCGAATTAAATAATCCCTCTTTTATTATTCTTTCTGTACCTGCAAGTTTGTATCTGTAGGTTGCGCCTTCAGTAAAAAAATAATTTAATTCCTTAATTGCGCCAAAGGCATTGGGGGCTACATTATCAGTAGCCGGCTTACCCTCAAATATATCCGGGAACAAAAAATAACCAATCATTTTATCTGTAGAGCCTAAATTTTCCCGGGCAAGATAGGCTATATCCAAAAATGTTCCAGAGCCGGTACCTCCGGCAAGCGAAGAGACTATATTAACTACAATGTTATTGGGCTGATCTGGATTATCATTGTACCTATCAATACTAAAGTCCCTGATACTATTTATTAAACCGGTTATTTTGGCTTCAATCTCGCTGGAATTGGCAAATACAGCCAGTCTGCCCAGCGCCCTTACTTGTTTTGCTCCGCTTGTCAAGGCAAACTTGGGGATATTATCAGGAATCCAGTTTTTTATTTCAGGATTTTTCATTAGAGTACCGGGTTGTCTTACTTCTATTTTAAGGAATTCTCCGGCTTCAAGCTCTATCTGTTTTTCCCCTGTTTCCAAGGCGTCCTTGTCAGTGGTATCTATTACAAGAAATTTTATCATTGGCGGAACTTTGCCGTAAGTATTTAAAAGCCTTTTTTTCATATGTAATACAGCGTGCATCCCCGTACCGCCCAAACCGATTACAACCGTCTTTTTCAATATATTAGCCATATTATCCCCCCGTTTATTCTCTGGTAAGTGAAAAGCTGGAAACTATGATTGTATAATCATCAACTATGATTGTATCGCTATCAAAAATTTTCTCCTCCCCAAAAACCGCCTCTTGCCTTACGGCGCCTGTTTTCTTTAAGCATATTTTTGTAGAATCAGTTGCATCAAGTAATGCCATAACCTTATCGTTTTCCTTGATGGCGCGTATGATAAAGTCTGTGCCGGCATTTTTAAGATATTGACCATTTGGGCCGAATTCCACTTTTGCTTTTCCAGAAAGATTAATTTCCTCTTGAACAGGTTTTCTTACGTCAAGTATTAAGTCAGCAAAAACCGGCGGCTTGAACCTCATCCATATCAAAATACCGGCTATAACAGCTATACAAAAAGCGGTAAGCAGCCAAACCCAAGCCGGTATAGGCTTTGCGGGAATCTCAAATGACCAGTTGACAAATTTGGCATTTGGAGTATCTTTATCATCTTGTAAGCCTTTACCTTAAATCACTATATCTGCGCTTTCAAAATATAATTTTCCCTCATATTTTCCGGCAGCTAACTTTTTATCAACTGCTATCTTAAATGTAAGTTCCTTATCTGAAGGCGAAACATTTATTGATTTATCCTTACTATTATTTATAATCAAATTATTGTTATTTAAAAGATAAGGATTCTTAGGCGATGCTGCATAACGTATTTTCAAACTTCCACCCGCCTGCACTGCTTTTTGATTAAAATTTAGACCTATTTTGTTCGTGGTAATAAAACTGGGATTTTTGTATATATCCAACTCACCCAAATTAAACGGAAAATCCTTGCCGCCGATGCGTGAAATATTGACAAGTTTGGGTGCGTCATAAACAAATTTTACATTAATAGTATCCGGTACAATATGTATAAAGCTCTTATTGCTGCGTAATTTAAGCTGGAATTAATGAGCGCCGATACATTTTTCCAAATTATGCTGAAAGTTTATAAGAGATACGCCAAAATCAACCTCCGGCTTTGGTTCAAACTCCGCAGGGCTGACTTTAACGCCTAAACCTTTAGAGGATAAATTTAAAAATTCAGGGGTTGCTGTTATCTTGAGGTCTTGAGGGAGTTTATCTTGGCTGGGTAAAGTGAACATCGCAGTTTTAGTCTCATTTCCTTTTTGCCAAAGATTGCCGTAATGTAGGTTTGAGATTTTATTTTCAATAACTAATATGGGGAGAACTACTTGTTTATCTATCTTCTGGTATGTTACATGTTCATTGTTCTTTAGTATTTTCCTTTCTGCTTTAGGAAGCTCTAAACCCAAAGTAGAGTAAAACAACCACCAATCATATTCCCCTCTTTTAAGCTGATAATGTTCCATCACACTTTTAATATTATATTGCCCCTTATAATCAGTATCCTTGCCATCGGTATAAAGAAAGATTCTTACAATATGGTTTTCATTGGGATGATTATTTCTAAATTCTTCCATTTTATCAATGGTATCAGCCAATGAGCGGTAAATCCAGGTGTTGTTTCCTTCTGCTTTTAAATTGGTAATATGGCTTTGGACTTGTCTGATGTCTGATTTATTATCAATCTTAAATCTTTTTAAATCATGAAGCCCCTCATCATAGGGGTAAATAAAGATATTTGCCGGAGACTGTATTGTATTAAGATAGTCATTAATTGCGGATTTTACCTTCGGAAAAATTACCGTATTTCCGCTTCCCTTTGGCAAACCAACCATTGAGCCTGAAGTATCAAGCAAAAACACATAATCAATAATTTGTTTTTTTGGTTGAGGATAGGCTAGAACAGGGAACAACAATAATATAGTAATTAAGAAACATAAAATCCGCTTAAGTGTATTCACTTTCCAGTCCTCATCTTAAGACTAATCAATTTTAATTTATCGCACCTTCGCTGCGGAGTACCTCTGTAAGCGCCGACCTTTAAGTCGGACATGGGGCGGGTTTAAAAACCCGCGGCTACAAAAGAAAAAATGGGATTTCTATCTTTCGGTATGTCAGAGTTATTGACCCCATGCCAAACACCTGCGCTAAAACAATTAGTTTCGGGGTGAGACGCCCCGAAACATAGATAGCTGTCCGAAAAATCCCCCACTCTCAAGTTTCGGGAGGGGACAAGCCGCCTTCCCTACAGGTTAGGTTAGTTTAATATAAGTTTCAGTTTTGTAAAACTTCTTCGATTTTCTTTACTGTTTCCTGGCTTCGTATATTGACATTGTGTCCCATACGGTACTGATAAACGATATACGCAAGTAACAACACAATAACAATAAAGACAAGCAGCTTGACAAATTTTTTTAGTAATTTAAAACATATGAGGACAAATAATGTTATAACAATTGCTATATAAATGGGATTAGCGGCTAAACTGTTACATATGTCAGGCATGTTTCAAATTATACGTGATTAATAGTTTTGGTAAATTATGCGACTTACGTACCGGAAGTCATTATTAAGCAAAGCAAAGATTATGAAGTATTAACCTATTCAACCAGTTTATCCAAGTCCCGCTGTAGCTTTTCAAGTTGTTTTTTTTTGCCGGTTTTCTCCATATAATCTTTAAAATCAGCTATTTTATCTTTAAGGGTTGGGTTAATCTCTTTTCGATAGAGTTTATACGCCTCAGTGCCCATTTCTTTGCTCTTCTCCAGCAAGTCTTCCAGTGATTTTTGAAGTTCTCTACCCTATGGTGATTCGCCGTAAGCATTTAATCCATTATAAAGGCGTTCAGTGATTTTGGTTAGTTTCTTTATAGAATTATTAAGCGCCTCGCCAACGTGTTTAAGCTGGTAGGCTGTTTTGGTTGTGCCGTTTATTATTGTGTTTGAGGCCAGCGGCTCTCCTGGAGTCTTAGGGGTTATTACTTCAATATATGAATTTCCAGCGCCTAAAAAACCTTCATGAGAAAGGACAAAAGCAGTACCAACAGTAATCCTTTTTTTATAGTCGGACTTTATTTTAATCTTTACGATGACTTTTCCTTGTTCATTTAATTCTATTTCGGTTACTTCCCCGATTGTAACGCTCTGCATAATTAAAGGCGATTTGACTTTTAATCCATCAGCATCATTAAAAACCAGGTTTAAATTAAGGTCCCCCCATACTCCGCATCCCAATATACATATACTTAAGAATAAGGTTAAAAATTTCCGTCGATTTCGGCATTGATATACATTACGCATGCTTCCACCTGAAGTGTATTATATCTAAGTTAATGATTATTTCCCGTCAGCTTTTCTGCAATCTAATAAAGGTATATACTACAAGGATTATAGTACGCTAAACATTACATGTTGTCAACAAAAAACACAACCATTACCGTTGACGTATATATTACTTATGTTGCCGCTGGCAATAAACTTGGTGTTTTGAAGTATTAGATTATGCTTATATAATATTTTTTTGGGGTTAAACGGCGGGTTTAGGTTAGACTTTCCAAATTGGGCTTATGATAAGCTATAACCACTATTTGGTCGGATTCTCTAAATAAATATTTTTTGCCTTTTTCATTATGCCTTGGATTCTTTTTTGGATTAATATACAATTTGTTGACATTTATAAGATTTCCAAAATGATTATATACTGTTCGTTCATTAATCCGTTTTTTCTCTTGTGTTATGAAACCGATTAAAACAACATCTTCATGAATGTATTTAAATAATGCCTGCTCCATATCCTCCCAGCTTCTTCCTATGTAATTACTAGGAATCGGAAGAATATATACCTCATTGGTATCTTCAGATTCTGTAAGCAGATGTAAATATAATTCTGATATATTATGTGTTAATGCCGCTTGGGCTAATAATTTTTCGGATAATTCCTCCACGCAAATAATCTCATCTACATGAGTATTCTTGAAATATTCTTTATTTTTTGAATTTAATATTTCTACAATAGTATGCACCCTTCGGTCTATTGCTTCTATGGCAAGTGCGATTACCACGGACTTCGCATCACCATACTCCTTGTCCCGCGGGTCATAAAGTATTATTGCTGTAGACGCATGTTCCAATCCGGCTCGATATAATACATTACTGTCTAATGGAGAGCCGGGGAGAAAATATACATCTTTCATCCATTCTTCAGAACTGATATTAATATCTTCTTGTTCTTTGATTACTTGAAATTGATCAGTAATGATAACAACCGGAGCGGGATCAGCTATATTACTGGAATGTAATTCCCTGATAATTTTTCTTGCCTTATCACTCCAATTACAAATAACAATATGATTGCGTATTACTCCTTTATTATTACCTAAGTTGATACTTTTATCAATCAAGTGGTTTTTATAAATATCAGTGTTTTTATTATATTCCATCCCGGTCTCCTTAATCCTTGACGCTTTGGTTTGAGCTTCATCATAAGCAATCACTATCAGATTATCCAGGCTGTTAAGCTTAAAATCCTGGTTATATTTATTTTCATTTATAGATGGATTTATTCTATCAATGTTGTTAGTGGAATCATTATCCCCCCTACCTATATGTTCTGCGCTTTTGTCTGAAAATACAACTTGATATCCAATAATTATAAAGTCATCTATGTTACCGGACAAATGTAACTGCACAATTTCTCTATATGAGCGTCCGACTATATCTTTACCGTATAATTCCGCTAATTTCTTAACAGGCATAAAACACATTTTACTTGAATTCTGTGAAGCGCTAAGAAGTTCATGATATACAAAAGAGAGTCCAGGCGTTAGCGCACTTTGTGCAATCAAGCGATAACTGTATTCCTTAGGATCAATTATTAGATTTACATTTGCTCTCACAAGGTGAGGTATATATGCTAGATTGTTTATCTCAACAATTGTATGATTATTATATAATTTATAGGAAATATTGATTAATTCTGCATCTGCTTGCTGGTGGGGTTCCTGCGTGTCATCAGTCAATAATATAATTGATTTAGCCTTATTGACATTAGCTTTAGCCAATATTGCATCACTGGTTGGGTCTCCTTCTATGCCCCAAACATTTTTGTATTTTTTAGTACAGATTTTTGGTGTTGATTTTGCCTTATTAGATATGATTAAAATAGGATTATTGTATTTATTTGCGTAATAACTTAACTGGTCGATAATGCCTGTAAGTTTTCTGCTATTTCCACAAATAATATAATGGTTTGTAAATTCTATACGAAGGGGTTTTTGTTTTATATAATCTTTATCATGAATCACCTTAATCATAACCGGCACTAAATTAGCGGTAAAAATTCCAATTATTACGATTCCGGCAATCAATAATGTAAAAGTTATAACTTTGCTGTAGGGACTGTCAGGGACGTAATCCTCTACCCCGCTTGTCAAATATACAATAACATCCCAATATACATTTGAATAGTTCTTAAAATGTTCGTTTGTCCATGGGATTCCATCCTGATGATATAATTGCTCTGTTGTGTAAATAAGGTTTGCTCCAACTATCCACACAACAAACATTAACAATAAAATTTTCCCAATACGTGATAACTGGAATTCTTCTGTATAATATCGTAGGTCAAAAATCCAGGAACCAATTTTTTGTTTAAGTTTTTTCAAATTAAGTCCCCTTGTTTTTTTTATCCCTACGGATTAAATTTATTGAATATTATAGGGACAGATGTATAACTGCCAAACATTCATAGTACTTGAAATTAACTAAAGGTAGGATATATTGCAATAATAACACAATAGTATATATAATACTATCATTTTTTTTCCGATAATATGTCTTACTAGCTGAAATGCAAACCTGCTGTTTTGCGTAACATGAGTTATTAACACTCAAAATCACTGCCTTTGTGTCCGCCTTTTAGGATTGAGCCCAGTCTTTGTTTTAATGGCCCCGGCCTCATTATGCCCCAGACATATATTAGACCCAAAATAGCGCTGCCGGCGTTTATTAGCATATCATTTACATCAAAATAGCGCCTATATTCCCGCGGCAGCCAGCACTGATAATACTCATCCAGTATACCTATACATATAGTAAAAACCGCAGCAGCTATATATAACGGCGCACTACGTATACCCGTATACCTGCGGCGCAGCTTATAGAAAACCAGTATGGATAACACACCATATTCAGCCAAATGAGTAGCATCCGCCGGCGAGCCTAAATTATTAACCAGTACGCCTGCCCAAATAAATATAAGACATAACGCTAAATAGGAGCTTTGCTCCTTATACCGCTTGCGGTGAATCATTAAAATTATAAGCAGCAAACCTAATGTGATTATAGTAAAATCACGCAGCAGTATAACGAATGCCTTAAGGGAAAGCCCCATTGATTCGGCTAAAAAAATGACGATTTTGGGTAGATAAGGGGTGAGTGTAAACATTAATGCAACGTATAAAATTACCGGCAGCCAGGTGCTGGTATTGGAAGGTATTGGCGGGGAGTTTTTCATTGTTTTGGTGAATCTGTTATAAAAAAAGTCGCTTTATGTCTCGGTATGTCCCATGCCGAAACAAATTGCTTGAGCGCAGGTGTGTTTCGGGGTGAGACACTCCGAAACATAAACAAGCCGAAAAATCGATTATTAAACGAAGAGGCTGTTTCATAACTGCTTATAACCTGAAAAATGCTCTCAACCTGTCATTCTGAGCGAAGAGACTGTGTCATAAGCCCCTTTGACAAGATTTACCGTCTACATGTAGTAGGTTTGTAAAAACTTACCTGCCACATATGGTGGTCGACCTGCCTGAAATTGAGTTACGACACAGCCTCGAAGGCAGGAATCCAGTCTTAAAAACAACTGGACGGTTTTTATAAAATGAGGTTTAACCTTTTTTCGTCAGCTTTTATGGGCGTTCATATAAGTCTTTAAAACAACATTCATCCGTGATTGATAGCCCTTGCCCATTTTCTTAAACCAATTTAACACATCAGTATCTACACGCAGGGAAATTGCTTTTTTATTTTCAGGCAGTTCTAATTTTGCCTTGGCCCAAAACTCTTTTCCGAATTCCGGTATATCGGAAGTGTCAATTTCCTCGTCTTTGATAGCGTCTATTTCTCTAGCTCTTTTTTTGAAATACTCATAATATAGTTTCCTTTCTTTAGCCTTTGCTTTTCTGGCAGAGATAATACGGTATTTGTCGTTGCGTATTGTGTATACTACCACACCTATTGACCGGTCAGTCAATTTCCCATAAGCCACCTTTCTTATCTCACCGTAATTAAAACGGGCATCAATAAAAGTGAGTAGTGGATTTTTAAACACCTCTCTTGCTTCGGCGAAGCTTATTTTATGTTTTTTAATATTGGTTGAGTTTTTAAGCTCATCCCATTCAAATTCCATAATTTAATATACATTTCGTATACACAATGAGTATATACCGTTTTTTAAAATATGTCAAGAAAGCAAATGTTGCTAGATGTTTCGGTCTGTCCCCAGGCCGAAACCATTATAGGGATGCCTTGCCCTTAACAGTTTGGCTTGAAGACAAGAAACATCGAGTTTTTCATGGCTGGTTAATTTGTTATAAAAAAAGTCGCTTCGCTGTCATTCTGAACGCAGATACTGTGTCATAATTAGAAAAACAGCTTTTCCCCTGTCATTCCTGCCTTCGCAGGAATGACAGGTTGAGGGCAATTTTCAGGTTGTAAGCAATTGCGACACAACCTCGCAGTGAAGAATCTGCTCCCGTATGCGAGCAGATTCTTCGGCCGAAGGCTGACAGGCTAATAGACTGACCCAGAGTACCCATACGCGTATTTTTACTCGTAGCTGCCGACCTTCAGGCCGGCTATCGCTTAGCCAACTTAAAAACTTGTTTTGTGCGTCTGACAGGCCGACCTAAAGGTCGGCGGCTACTGCTTCTTTTTTTTTAAGTTATGTTTCGGGGTGTCTCACCCCGAAACACCTAGCGGTGAGCAATTCCATGTTTCTATAATAGGTTTTAATCATGTCATTCTGAATGAAGCGAAGCGGAATGAAGAATCTGCTCGCTGTTGCAGGGGGAGATTCTTCGGCCTTCGTTCTCAGAATGACAGAATATAAATAACCCTATGTTTCGGTATGGGACATACCCGAAACATACAATCACGCTACACCACCGGAGTAATTACTTTATAGCCAGTGAGTATATTCCGTGTTTTCTCATAACCGTCTAATTCTATCGGAGTAATTACTTTATAGCCAGTGAATATATTCCATATTTTTTCATAACGGTCTAATTCCATTTTAGCTTTTTCCGCTTCTTTTTTTGCTTCTTCCGCTATCTTTTCAGCTTCTTTTTTCAACCGGCCTTCTTGGGCCGAACAAAAAATCCCACTAGCTATACCATGAAGCATTAAGCTGAACAGCCAGCCAATAGCACCGCCCACAAGAGCATTTCCAAAAGAGTTCCTGTGAGAAGTACAACCTCCAATAAAACCCAATATGCCGCAAAGCCAGCCTACTGTTGTCTATCCATCCGAATCAAAGTAGTCGGTGTATTCTTTCGCCTTATAAGCAAGCTGTTTAGGATATCCTTTTTCATTATAAGAAAAACAATCTGTTACTCTGCGTGTTTCGCTGTCAATTGTGCTTTTTAATGTATTAATTTTGTATTCTAAGTTCTTCTTTACTTTTGTTTTCATCTCATTTTGAGATTTTATGATATTATTGGCCAATTCCCTGGCATCAAGTAAGTCAAAATAGCTGTCTCGGGTAAGATAATTGCTGAGTTTTTCACAGCCACGCTCTAAATGGTGAATCGGAAGCGGTTTAATATTAGGAGGCTGCTTAGTACCCGCTAAAATTTCATTGTTATTAACAAGCTGAGCCAGCTTTGATCTAACCTGATGGGCAATATCGTCTTTTAACCCTTTTATCAAGCCGTAAATACTGTCCATATAGGGCTTAAAATCTTCGGTCTGCTCAGCCTTTATACAGTAATATTTATCCATCAGTATGGTCTGTTTTAAAGTTGTAAGCATCTCAGTCTGCCTTCCAAGGGCGGCTAAATATTGAGCTTTTTGAAAATATCCCTCTGTAAAATTGGGAGTTAGTTCAACCGCTTCTTTAACGCAGGCTATGGCTTCTTCGTATTTTGCCTGTGAATATTTAATTACGCCTTTATACAGCAGGCTGTAGCTGGTGTGATAGGCTGATTTTGGTCTGGCATATTTTATGGCTTTTTCAAAAGATTCTAATGCGTTTACCCTATCGTCTTTATGAAACAGATAAATAGTGCCGATACTGATATGAACGGAGAAATCATAGCGGTTTTTAATCTCAGAATCTAAAAAATCGGTAAGCGCATCATCGATCCAGTTGTTTTGATAGGCCTCTTCCGCTCTTTTTCTTAGTTCCTTGGCATGCGTATCCAATGGAGCCGATAAGACCTCCAGAATTGATTTTAAGACCTCCCGATTCTGCTCTATTTGCCAGACAATCTCTCCGATACCCCATTCAAAGGCAGCCTGCAACCCATATATTCCATCACAAACCCGATCAAGCCCAATTGCCAGATCATCAAAGCCTTGCATAAGCTCACCCTGCATCCGCCCCTGTATTTCTATGATTCTATCTTGACTGGCCACTACCGCATTGGCCGAGGCCATTTGAGCAGCCAGCATGGCTTTGGTCTGAGTATTTAGGGTGGCGGTCAGGGATTTTACATTTTTACCAAGCTCCAGATTGTTATAATACGATTTTCTTTGTTCCCAGGGGGAAAAAGTCGCCATAGCGGTAGTCCTTATGTATTAAAACTACATTAGAATAATTAAGGAAGGATTGATTTAATAAATGTTACTATTTTAAAGCAAATAAGTCAATTTTTTTTCGGCAGGGGTTATGTTTCGGTGGTGTCTCACCCCGAAACACACCTAGTGGAGCGTTTCATTAAATAAGGATACCATCAGCTGTCATCCTTAAGGCCGAAGGCCGAAGAATCTACTCGCATACGCAAGTAGATTCTTCACTGCGCTTACGCTTCATTCAGAATGACAGCACATTTGATGTTCCAATCTCTCCGCTGGGGTGAATCTTTCCCCCAACGATAGTGTAAACAGGTATGCCTTGTACTTCCCACTTATTAAACGGGGAATTTTTGCCCTTAGACCTAAAGCATGCGACATCTACCGTAATCCGTTTATTTATATCTATAATGGTTATATCGGCGTCCGCTCCTATTTTGAGCGTGCCTTTATCCAGTCCCAATATACGCGCCGGATTTATGGTCAGCTTGGCTATGGCAGATTTAAGACTCAATGTGCCCGAATGCACCAGTTTGGTTAAAGTAAGAGCAAGCGAAGTCTCCAAGCCTATCATACCAAATGGTGCGTAATTATATTCTAATTCCTTCTCTGCCGTGGTATGAGGCGCATGATCTGAAGCTATTACATCAATAGCGCCGTCGGCTAATCCCTCAATTAGAGCCGATACATCAGATTTTGTCCTAAGCGGCGGATTTACCTTGGTATTTGTATCAAAATTGCTTACCGCCTCATCGGTTAGTGAAAAATGATGAGGGGTGACTTCAGCGGTAACTTGTATCCCCCGTAACTTGGCGTCTCTTATAAGCGCCACTGAACCCGCCGTACTTACATGAGCAATATGTATCCTTGCGCCGGTTAATTCGGCCAGCGCAATATCGCGAGCGACGATTATTTCCTCTGCCTGAGCCGGTATACACTTAAGCCCCAACATAGTAGACATTAGTCCCTCGTGCATAACCCCGTCTTTAGATAATGCGGCATCCTCGCAATGACAGATTACCGGCAGATTAAGCATACTGGCATATTCCAAAGCCCTGCGCATAACGTCGGCATTTGCTATAGTAAAACCGTCATCAGATACGGCGATTACTCCGGCGTCTTTTAATTCAGCCATTTCAGATAGTATATTTCCGGCTAATTTTTTGGTGATAGAACCGATAGGATATACCCGGCATAAGCCTGCTTTTTGCGCCTGATTAAGTATAAAATCGGTTACCGCTTGATTATCATTAACCGGCGCGGTATTGGCCATACAGGCAATTGAAGTGAACCCGCCGTTTATGGCGGCTTTGGCGCCGGTTAGGATTGTTTCTTTATCTTCGCGTCCAGGCTCTCTTAGGTGGGTGTGCATATCAATCAGACCGGGGGCGGCGATTTTATTTTCAGCCGATAGTATACGCATATCGTCATTATCAGGCGCAATATCAGGCGCTATACGCACTATTTTACCATTTTGTAGCAATATATCCAGCCCATCATCCAGCCCTTGTGCCGGGTCGATTACCCTGGCGCCTTTTATTAGAAGTCTCAAATTGTGATTCCTCCCAAAAGTAAATACATAAGCGACATCCTTACCGCCAGACCGTTTGATACCTGTTCTAAAATAACAGAATAAGGACCGTCTGCTACTTCCGGATCAAGCTCTATCCCGCGGTTTACCGGTCCGGGGTGCATAATCAGCAGGTCTGCTTTAGCGGATTTAAGTTTGGTTAAATTCAGGCCGAACAGTTTGGAATATTCGCGTAAAGAGGGAAAGAACCCGTTTCGATGACGTTCCTTTTGTATTCTGAGCATAATAATTACATCGGCAGAGGGAATGATCTCCGCTAATTCATAGCTGACATTTATTCCCAATTTTTCGATATAAGGGGGGATCAGGGTTTTGGGTCCTACAACGGTTACTTTAGCGCCCAGTTTGGTAAGCGCCCAAATATCCGAACGCGCAACGCGGCTGTGAGTAATATCGCCTATGATGGCCACGTTTAATCCCTTTATATACCCCTTTTTTTCCTTTATGGTCATAATATCAAGCATAGCCTGAGTGGGATGTTCATGCGCTCCGTCTCCGGCGTTTATTATTGAGCAATCCAGAGTTCTGGCCAATTGGCGGGCGGCGCCCGGCGCCGGATGTCTGATTACTATGATATCTGGACTTAGGGCTTGCAGATTTTTGGCTGTATCTTTTAGGCTTTCGCCTTTGGTAACGCTGCTTGATGAGGCGGAAATATTAATTACATCGGCGCTCATGCGCTTGCCGGCTATTTCAAAGGATGTGCGGGTGCGGGTGGAGGCTTCATAAAACAGGTTGATAATGGTCTTACCGCGTAAGGTGGGGACTTTTTTAATATCGCGGGAGGATACTTCCTTTAATGATTCACTGGTGGCCAGTATCAATTCTATATCTTCAACCGGTAATGGCCTTATTTCTAAAAAATTCTTACTGTGGAGCGACATATTTTTTTATCCGATTAATAAAGTATGAGAAAATACTGTCTTTCTAAAAAAATAATACCATGTTTTTACAAAATTATAAAATTTTACCGTATAATATCAGAATAAATCAATAACCGGATGTTTTTATAGTTAAAACCAGCTGTATTTTTCGAGGCTTGCACTTGACATGATTATCTCAAAAGGATATTATTATAATGTAATCGTATACGATAATTACGTCTTTAAGCCTATAAATGTTATAACCTATTTAAAATTAAAAAGAGGAGCAAGATGAATCTTAATGAGTTGCTTTATTCACAAGAACATATTTGGGCTAAAATAGAAGGTGATATAGCATGGGTAGGTATCACCGATTATGCTCAAAAAGAACTTGGCGATGTGGTTTTCGTGGAACTCCCGGAAGAGGGCGGTCGGGTAATACAAAATGAAGCCTTTGGCGTTATATAATCTGTAAAAGCTGTATCTGATTTGCATGCCCCTTTAAGCGGAGAAGTGCTTAAGGTTAATCAGGAGTTGGAAGATGTACCTGAAACCGTTAATGATGATCCATATAACAGGGGTTGGATTATTCAAATCAAAATATCCGATACTGGTGAAATAAAAAATCTGCTTGATTTTGATAAATATAAAGAATTTTTAGCGCATAATAAATAACTCATGTTACGCAAAGCTTGTCTCTTTGTGTAGGGTGGGTCAAGCCGGTATTAAAAAAGAGTTCCAAATATATATTTAAGTCTATATTATTATAATAGTTGCGGACCCACCACACCTAGCGCTAATCAAGGTGGATTCGGGGTAACTTACCAGTTATTCGGTGTTCTTCAAATATGTAAGAATACCGGTTATATAATACCCCTTAATCCACCCTGCGATGGTATTATTAGATTTTTTTGCGTAACATGAGTAAATAATAGCATACAGGATGCGCGAATTATCAGTACATACACTAAAAAATGAGTGAAAAATGGCGGTTGATTGACAGCGGTTTTAACAATGCTTATTATAATATGGCATTAGATGAGGCGGTCTTGCGCTCTGCAATTTCCGGTGACTCCCCGCCTACGTTTAGGTTTTACGGCTGGCAGCCTGCGGCTGTATCTTTAGGCTATGCTCAGGATATCGGCAAAGGATTAAATCTGGCGGCTTGTCAAAGGCGGGGGTTGGATATTGTCCGTCGCTTAACCGGCGGACGCGCAGTGCTGCATCAGCATGAATTGACTTACTGTATAATCGTACCCTTAAATTTTTTCAAGGAAACCGGAGTGTTGGCGAGTTATCGTATAATCGCCGGCGCATTAATACAGGGGTTGAGCTATCTTGGTCTTGAGCTTCGGCTGGTTGCGGGCAGGACGGGCGATAGGGCTAATAAAACGGCTAATTGCTTTGCCTCTCCCTCTTGGTATGAAATTACCGTAAAAAACAGAAAAATCATAGGCAGCGCTCAGCGCCGGATTAAAAGTCATATTATGCAGCAAGGCTCTGTTTTGTTAGATATAAATTACAGCCTGCTGGCTGAACTGTTTGAAAATGAAAAAACACCGCTCAAACAGATGATTAGTCAGGCACAGAGTAAAATGGCCGGTTTAAATGAGTTTGCCGACAAAAAAATAAGTATATCCCAATTAAAGCAGGAAATGATAAAAGGGTTTAGCAAAAGTCTGGGAATAGAATTTGTCAAAGCTGAACCTTATATATATGAGATAGAGTTAGGCAAAGAGCTGGCTGAACAAAAATACAGTAACCTGAATTGGAATTTTAATAGACAGGCAGGATGAGGGTTTCTGATATGTTGGCTTTTAGTATAAGCTGATACATAAAAAAAACCTGTCATTCTGAGGCCGGAGGCCGAAGAATCTGCTCGCTTATGGGGACAGATTCTTCACTTCGTTTCGTTTAAGAATGACAGCTAACAAAATTAAACAGCTTTGGTTTCGCAAGAAAACTCTAATAGCCATTTAACATATTAAAAATATTAAACCGCAGGTGCAAGGGACGTAAAGATGAAGGCATTACTAAAAAAAATGGAACGGGGCTTTTTTTTCTTACTGCTTATAGCATGTATATTTAGTCTTGTGAGATTAAATATATGCAAAGCGGCTGATTTCGGCATACCTCGCGGGTATACCTCTCGGGAGATGTTCCCCAGGGGACAAAACCGTGTTTTTGAGCAGCACCGGCGGGAAAAATTGCGCCAATTGAGGATATTGGAAGCGCGTATGCCGCGGGATATCAGGAATATGGTGCCGGTGTCTCCCGGAAAACCGGGTGATTCACGACCGGAAATAATAGAATTTCTACACCGTAACCGTACCAGGTTTGTAGGCGGCGGCTGGGTATGGAATAGCGGACAGGTTAGTATTTATCCCGATTCAAAGATTACCGGCCCTATTAAAGGCGCTACATATCCGGTTGGCGGTCTGGCTGAAGTCTCGGTTACTGATCCTGAATCGAGTTCTATCAGTCTTCAGGAACCAATTATTGAATGGTGGGAAGTAAGCGATAGAACCAGAGAGCAGCGGGCGGAATTTTTTAGAGCCAGATTCGGCGCCGCACAGCAAATGCAGTCTACAGGCGGCGGAGCGACTGGCGGCGGGGGAAGTATGATGCCCGGCGGAATAGGCCCTCCGGGAGGCGGAATGCCCTAAGGGGCGTAGGCGCCCCGGCCAATTTAGGGGGATTCTCCCCCTACGCTTTCCGTTGGTTGCTACCCCCTTTTTACCAATAAGTTTAAGCAGGGTGGGTCAAGCCCGTATTACGAAAGATATTCAAATATTTGTTAGATGTATATTGTCTATGGCTGCGGACCCACCACACCTACTCAGCGCCAGATGTGGTGGATTCGGGGTAGTCGTTTTTGCAATTTGATGTTCTTTGTTTATGTAAGAATACCTGTTATGTAAAACCCCTTAATCCACCCTACAGCCCTGTTCATGTATTGGTAGGCTATAATAAATATAGGAAATTGGTAATTATTATTACTGCTTATGTTCCAAAACCGCCCAAATGGATAAATCCAAGAGAAAGAGGTTGATTAATTTTGGAAAATAAAGCCCGTGAATTTGAGAAAGTCCCCATATATCAATATGCCTGAAAAACAGAATGTTAAAAGCATAAAAACTTATCAAAAATAAGCCCGACTTATAAGTTAAGGTCGGGCTTTTGCATAATCAGAGTAATGCTTAAGTTGCTTAGAAAATGCCCATGTTCTTAATTAGGAGGCCGGTAAATGGCAACCAACACTATAACCAAATTGATTGACGCCTTATCTGCCAGAACTAATTTTGGCAGACTCATTAAAGAAGTGGAAAAAGGAAACACAAGATATTTGGTCAGCCGAGGGGGCAAGCCAAAGATGGTAATTATGGGTGTGGAAGATTATCTGAAAAATGTGATTAAACAACCGGAGCTATTAGCAACTATTCAACTTAGCGCTCAAAAATCCGGTCTTGATAAAATGAGTAACCAAGAAATAGAAGCAGAAATTTCCGATTATCGGCGTTCTAAATCCAAAAAATAACTACCGGCTTTTATGATAAAACTTGTGTTAGATACAAATGTTATTATATCTGCTCTTATCAAATCTCAAAGTATTCCCGCCTTGATTCTTTCTCTTGTTCTTCAAGGAGATTGCCATCTATGCTTAAGCAATGAAATTTTAGGTGAATATACGGGTGTTTTGAAACGCAATAAATTTAAGCGGCTTGATAAGGCAAGTGTAGGAAAATTACTTTCTGTACTAAAGAAAAATGCTCTATGGGTTATACCGAACTGCTCAATGGATGATTTGGTTAGTGACCTTTCGGATAAAATTTTCTTAGAATGTGCAGTTGCAGCAAAGGCAGACTTTATCATTACCGGCAATAAGAAGCATTTTTCAGTTGAAAAAGTTAATCACTGTAAAATACTTTCCCCAAGAGAATTTATAACTAATTTCCCAAAAATCAATAAACTTTTAGAGGGAACTAAAAAACACAATGTGTGAATTAACAGAATTAGAATTAGAATATGCTAATTTTTGTATTGAAAATCTAACGCCGCCTGAAGATTCTATGATGGCAATTGAAGAGGTTAGAAAATCAATTAAACAGTATATTAACAATTCTAATAACAACCCCGCAGATAAACTAAAAAAATTAAAGTTATTAAGAAATCACATTGGCTATTTTTATTGGAGTAACGAGTGGGATTCTAATAAAGAATATTGCGCAATAAAAAACAAAGGTAAGAAGGTGAGATGCCCTTTTAATAATAAGAATAGTCCTTGTAAAAACAAAAAACCAGAAGATTGGGATACATGGATTTGCAATAAATTATTTATAAAACTTTACAATTAATCTATATCTATAATAGGTTTTAGAACCTAATTTTATGCTTAAAGTTTGTGACTGCCGGATTTTCAAATCCGGCAGTCTGGCAGGCGTCAGATTTCTTAATCTGACGCCACAAATCAACTTATGTTGTCGGTATGTCTCATGCCGAAACACCTGCGGTTAGCAATTAGTTTCGGGGTGAGACGCCCCGAAACATAAATTTATAATAAATACGTTTTAATGCTTATTTATTAAGTGGCGGTTCTATAACTGTCATTCTTAAGGCCCAAGGCCGAAGAATCTGCTTGCGTATGCAATTAGATTCTTCGCTTTGCTTCATAATGACAAGAAATTAATAAAACTATGTATATATCAACAGTTGCCATAGTAGGCAGACCCAATGTGGGTAAATCAACTTTATTTAATAGACTGATAGGCAGCCGTAAGGCTATAGTGCAGGATACCCCGGGGGTAACCCGCGACAGGCTTTACGGCCGCTGTTACTGGGAAGATAAATCCTTTTCGCTGATTGATACCGGAGGACTTAATTTTTTTACGCGTGATCAATTGCAAAAGCGTATAAGCGCACAAGCTGAGATCGCCCAAGAAGAAGCCGATGTAATAATCCTGTTATTAGATGCCAGACAGGGATTAAATCCCATAGATAAGGAGCTGGTAAGAAAACTATACAAAAAAAACAAACCGGTAATCGTTGCGGTAAACAAGGTGGAAAGCCCCAAAACAGAGCTTTTCTTAGCCGATTTTTATGCCTTGGGTCTGGCTGACATATATCCAGTATCAGCTCAGCATGGTCTTGGAATTGGCGAACTAATGGACGAAGTCGTAAAGCGGCTGCCCGCAGCTACAGATCAGGATGATCGTAGCGTAGATGGTGATGGCTTGGCTATATCGGTAGTCGGCAGACCCAATGTGGGTAAATCCACGCTGGTTAATTTTTTATTGGGTAAAGACCGCCATCTGGTAAGCAATATCCCCGGTACCACCAGAGATTCAATTGACAGTCGGGTAGAGATTGACGGCAGGCGGTATACGCTTGTCGATACAGCCGGCATCAGAAAAAAAAGCAAGGTATACCGGGCGCTGGAAAAATATTGCGTTTTAAAATCTCTGGCGGCTATTGAACGCTGCGATGTTGCCCTTATCATGGTGGATGCTTCAGAGGGCGTGACTGATCAGGATATAAAAATTGCCGGCTATGCCCATGAGGCCGGTAAGGCTTCGGTTATAGTAATGAATAAGTGGGATTTGGTTGATAAGGACAAAACTACTATAGCTGAATATGCCGAATTTGTAAAAAACCGGTTAGGATTTATGCACTATGTGCCTATAGTATTTGTCTGCGCGCTGACGGGAAAGAAAATACCTAAAATATTGAAGTTGGTTGAAAAGGTAAATACGCGCTACACCAAATATCTACCGACTTCAGCCTTAAATAAAGCCTTGCAGCAAGCGGTAGACGCTCATCATCCGCCGGCTTATAACGGCGCTCAGGTGAAATTATATTATATTACTCAAAGCTCCATTAAACCGCCCAGATTCATTTTATTTACCAATCGTCCCGAAGGATTAAACTATTCCTACATGCGTTATTTAACCAATAAATTAAGAGAAGCCTTTGATTTAGCGGGTACTCCCGTGACAATTTACCCCCGCAAGCGCCGTTGATATTTAATGCCAAGCGCCATTCAAAAAACATTGTCATTCTGAAGCCGAAGGCTGAAGAATCTCCCGTACGTACGGGAGGCAGACCCTTCGCTGCACTCTAAGGCGACGGTATATTTTAAATACAACTTAACATAACATCAATTCTACCAATAGGTTACAATATGGATTTTAATAAACAATTTGAGCTTATAAAAAGCGGCGCTAATGAGATTATTCCAGAGGAGGAATTAATAAAAAAACTCAAATTATCTGCAAGTACCGGTAAGCCGCTAAGGGTGAAAGCCGGTTTTGACCCTACGGCGCCGGATTTGCACTTGGGGCATACGGTCTTAATCAATAAGCTTAAAACATTCCAGCAATTAGGTCATCAGGTTATTTTTTTAATCGGTGATTTTACGGGTATGATAGGCGATCCTACGGGTAAGAATCAAACCCGCCCCCCGCTTACCAGAGCGCAGGTGTTGGAAAATGCGCAGACTTATAAAGAGCAGATATTCAAATTATTGGATGAAGAAAAGACGCAAATAGTCTTTAACAGCAAGTGGATGCTTCCCATGAGCGCTCAGGATTTGATAAAGTTGTGTTCTCATTATACAATTGCCAGAATGCTTGAGCGCAATGATTTTTCAAAGCGTTATGCGGACAATCGGCCTATTAGTATACATGAATTTATATATCCGCTGATTCAGGGGTATGATTCAGTAGAGCTGCAAGCCGATATTGAGCTTGGCGGAACGGATCAAAAATTTAATCTATTAGTGGGGCGTGAGTTACAGCGTGATTATAAGCAGAGTCCGCAGGTGATTATTACCCTGCCGTTGTTAGAAGGCGTCGACGGGGTGGAGAAGATGAGTAAAAGTCTGGGAAATTATATAGGCGTAACCGAGCCGGCGGCGGTTATGTTTGCCAAGCTTATGTCCATTCCCGATGATTTGATGATTAAGTATTATCGTCTGCTTACTGGGCTTACGCCTGATAAAATAAATAAAATAGAACAAGAATTGGCAGCAGGAGGACTGCATCCGCGTCAAGCTAAAAAGGATTTGGCATTATTAATTGTAACCACTTATCATAGCGTACAAGAGGCTAAGGCTGCTGAAGACGAATTTGAACGTATACATAAACTTCGCCAATTGCCGGAGGATATCCCGCAAATAAGCATTAAGGTTGAAGATGATAAGAATTGTATATGGATTGTAACCATGCTTACAAAAAGCGGATTGGCACAAAGCGGCAGCCAGGCCAGAAGGCTTATAAAACAGGGCGGCGTAAAGCTTAACCAGCAAAAGGTATCTGATGCCAATTTGGAATTACCTTTGTATAAAGAGTATATACTTCAGGTGGGACGCCGCAGATTTATCAAAGTAAAGCCGGTAAAATAGCATGGTTGTTTATGCTTCCAATATAAAATAAAATACAAATTCTACTTTCTTAGCCGCGGCTTATCATGAAAGTTTTAAAAGTAGAGAGTTACATTTTAATATCGTAGTCTTTTTGCAAATAATAAACGATTCTTTTATGGCCGTAGTAGACATTGTATGAATTGTTTTTGGTTAGTATAAATGGCTACTAGAGTTCTCTTACGAAAAAGATTATATTTTGTCATTCTTCACTCCATTTCGCTTCGAGGCTGTGTCGTAACTAGAAGAACTACCCTTTTCCTGTGATTCCTGCGAAAACATGAATCCATAATTTCATGAAAAGATTAGATTCCTGTCTTCGCAGGAATCACAGGTTAAATAACATTTTTCTGATTCTAAGCAGTTACAACACAGCCTCAAATAAAGAATTGGAAGCTATCCATTAGCATCAGGGAAGACCTTAACAACCTTCTTGTTTACAGTATCGGTTAAGTCGGCCTGTTAGAAATAGTTTAAAACCCATATCTATATATTGAATTCCCGTTTATACATCGAATGACAATAAAGGGATAATCTTTTATGAAAACAAAATATTTCATCAAATTTATACCATTATATATTGTTCTTATCGGGGTAAGCAATGCCTCAGGGCATGGCGGAGTAACCCCTTCTCAAGTAATTACTGATATGAAACACAAGCAAAAAGGACCCTATGCCGCCCCCATATTTAGGGGCAAAAGCCTGTCACAGGACTGGCTGGGTTTTAAGGGCAAGGATTATAATCAGGATAACATATCGGGCGTAATAATTACCAAGCTGGTAGAAGGAGCGCCGGCTGAGTCTGAGGGACTTGCCGCAGGGGATATAATTACAGGCGCTAATATAGCAAAAAAAAACTATGATATTAATTCATTGACCGATTTGGATGATTTTTTAGCCGGATTAAAAAAGAGCGGGGAGGTTGAATTTAATATTATACGTAATAGCAAGAAAACCATTAAAAATGTTTTCTTGCGGACGACTTTAGCTGAGGCTGCGCCTGAGATGGCTGATATTATGGAAGGTAAAAGAAAACCCGAACCGGGTATGATGATGGATGCTATGATTGCCAAAAGCCCGCTGGGCACAGTGGATGAACCTGACAAATTGAAACCGGGCATGTTTCGCGAGGAAATGATGCAGCGCTCGCCCATGGGACGCATGAGAGGCGAATCATTAATACGAAGACATGCTGATCCATTGGATGTTTTTGTACATAGTATTTTAAGAAAAATCCAGAAACCTAAGAAGCAAGGTTCTGGCAGCAATAAAGCAGACTCTTTAAAAAAACTGGGTAATAAATATAAAAATACATCGGCACAAACCTCTCGCAGTATATATGAGATGAAAAAAGAGCTGGCAGATATACTTAAAAATAAAAATATTGACATAAACATTCTGGAAGCACAGTTGAGCAAAATAAATGAAATGCAATTAAAAAAACAAAAACAGGCTGTTGATTTTATAAAAAGATATTTGGCGCTGGTTAATTAAAAACCCATAAAAACAAAAATATAGCCGGATGAGTATATATCATAAAAAATCAAGCGGGGTTGGTTTCTTAATCAATGCGGCAAGTTTTGTAATCGTAATGACGGGAATAAGATTTGCAAGCCCTATTATAGTACCGTTTCTTTTGTCTGTATTTATAGCCTTTATCTGCTCAGCGCCACTGTTTTGGCTGAAAGATAAAGGTGTTCCCACAGTAATCGCCATATCGATAATAATAATCGGAATTATAATTATTAGCCTGCTTATGGGAATATTGGCGGGAGGTTCTATAGATAAGTTCTCCCTGGCCTTACCATCCTATCAGGCGGGTTTGCATGAGCAGACAACCGGATTAATAACCTGGTTGGGGGAAAAAGGCTTTAATATATCCGCTCAAAGGGTGTTAGAACATTTTGATCCCGGAAAAATTATGCAGTTGTCGGCAAAACTGTTTTCCGGATTGGGGGGAATACTCACTAATACATTCATGATATTACTTACGGTATTCTTCATCTTGCTTGAAGCTTCCAGTTTTTCAAAAAAATTGCGGATAATACTTAAAGACACAAAAACATCGCTGGCAAATTTCGATAAGATAGCCGGCAGTATTAAATATTATCTGGCAATCAAAACGCTAACCGGCGTTGCAACCGGAGTTTTGGTTGCGGCCTGGCTTACAGTCCAAGGGGTGGATTTCCCTATATTATGGGGATTGCTGGCTTTTTTGTTTAACTACGTACCCAATATCGGCTCTATTATAGCAGCTATTCCGGCTGTACTCCTGGCATTGATTCAATTTGGAATAGTCTCCTGTCTGTTGAGCCTGCTTGGATATGTATTAATTAATATCATAATCGGCAGTATAATAGAGCCTCGGATTATGGGACGCAGGGTAGGTTTATCTACCTTGATAGTTTTCCTGTCACTTGTTTTTTGGGGATGGATATTGGGTCTTGTAGGAATGCTGCTTTCAGTTCCCTTGACTATAATCCTAAAGATTGCCTTGGAGAATAATGATAATACTCGTTGGATAGCCGTTTTATTGGGATCGGAAGAATCAGCAAATTTGCCGGACTAAGGAACTGTTACAGGAGATTCGGGTTTTCCAAATTTGGATTTATTTTAACGTGAGTTCGACATAAAAGTGGCTAAATTTATTAAACTGTAGGGTATGCAGGCTAATGTATTTTTGAATGCCACCTAACCGCATACCCATTTACGTTAGAAGGCTGTGTCATAATTGCTTATAACCTGAAAAATGCTTTCAATTTGTCATTCCAGCGAAAGCAGGAATGACAGGAAAAGGGTAGTTTTTCTAGTTACAACAGAGTCTTAACGGCTTGCTTCACCCTTATACAAAACACAAAAAAGGCAAGCTTTATGTAACATGAGCTGCCTTATACTAATTTAAATAAAAGTTTTTTGTTTGTATTTAAATATCGTTTGTGCTACGATTAAGATGTAAATATATGTGGTAAAGGGTTTATTTTAAAATAAAAATCAATAAATTGTTTATGTTATGTTAATAGGGGGTATGTGTTGAACAATTTTTATAAAAATTTGGCTTTATGGTTGGTCATTGGTTTGATCACCATATTCTTGTTTAATGTATTTAGCCAGGGAACAAAGACTCAGCAAAAGGTTATATTCAGCGATTTTATGGAGATGGTACAAAAGGGAGAAGTAAGTGAAGTAACCATTCAGGAAAACAATATTACAGGTATTGACCAGAATAACAACAACTTTGAAACATATGTTCCTAATGATCCCGATTTAGTTAAAAATCTCAGGGAAAAAGGCGTGCGTATCAGCGCTAAACCGCTTGATGAGAGTCCATGGTATATGAGCCTTTTGGTTTCATGGTTTCCGCTGTTTTTATTTATCGGTATTTGGATATACTTGATGCGTCAAATGCAGGCCGGCGGCGGAAGAGCGCTTTCTTTCGGTAAAAGCCGCGCTCGCTTGCTTTCTTCAGATCAGCGGCAAAAAGTAACCTTTGAAGATGTTGCCGGTATTGATGACGCTAAAGAAGAATTACAAGAAATTATAGAATTTCTAAAAGACCCCCATAGATTCCAGAAATTAGGCGGTAAAATCCCTAAAGGTGTTCTGCTTATGGGACCTCCGGGTACTGGTAAAACATTACTCGCCAGGGCAATATCCGGTGAGGCGGGAGTACCATTTTTTAATATCAGCGGATCGGATTTTGTGGAAATGTTTGTCGGCGTAGGAGCATCCCGGGTGAGAGACTTGTTTGAACAGGGAAAAAAAAATGCGCCTTGTATAATTTTCGTAGATGAAATAGATGCGGTAGGCCGCCACCGCGGCGCGGGTTTAGGCGGAGGTCATGACGAAAGAGAACAAACCTTAAATCAGCTGTTAGTGGAAATGGACGGATTCGACGCCAATGAAGGCGTTATTATGATAGCCGCTACCAACCGTCCTGATGTACTTGATCCGGCGCTATTGCGTCCCGGCCGCTTTGACCGGCAGGTAATAGTAAGCCGTCCTGATTTGCGGGGGCGTGAAGGCATTCTTAAAGTTCACACTAAAAAAGTACCATTAGCCAAAGATGTAAATCTTCAGGTGATATCCAGAGGGACCCCCGGCTTCTCCGGCGCCGATTTGGCCAATTTAGTAAATGAAGCGGCGCTGTGGGCGGCGCGTAATGATAAAGAAAGTGTGGAAATGCACGATTTTGAAACCGCAAAAGATAAAGTGCTGATGGGCGCCGAGCGTAAAAGTATGTGTATCAGCGAGGATGAAAAACGAAACACAGCCTATCACGAAGCAGGTCACACTCTGGTTGCCAAAAGGATGCCCGGCAGTGATCCTATTCACAAGGTAACCATTATACCGCGTGGTCGGGCGCTGGGAGTTACCCAGCAATTACCCGTAGATGAAAAACATACTTATGCTAAAGGGTTTTTACTAAAAAATATTACTATTTTAATGGGCGGCAGGGCGGCAGAGGAACTGGTATTAAATGAAATGCGTACCGGCGCCGGTAATGATATTGAACGAGCGACTGATCTGGCCAGAAAAATGGTCTGCCATTGGGGAATGAGTGAAAAAATGGGGCCGCTTAGCTTTGGAAAAAAAGAAGAACAAATCTTTTTAGGACGCGAGTTTGCACAACACAATGATTACAGTGAAAAAACTGCTGTAGCAATAGACGGTGAAGTTAGTGAAATAGTAGTAAAAAGCTTTGAAAGGGCTAAAAAATTAATACAGGGAAGTATAGAAGAACTGCATGCCTTGGCTGAAGCTTTATTGGAACGTGAAGTTTTGGACGGAGAAGAAGTAGATAAAATTTTGCAAAAGGTTCAAGAACATAAGACAAAAGAGGCCAAACTTTCAGCCAGCAATTAACTCGAATAATTCGGGAGTTAATCTGAGCAAATGTTGACCTTCTTGAAATTATAAGCATTTTTACGCTTTCAACAGAAAGTTTGTAAAACACAAACTGTGTTTTCAGGACGTTGTGCTATTTCCTTGTTGTACAAGCTGTTTATGCAGATAATTGTTATGTCTCATGAAATGTGCGGGTTAAGGCAATGTTTACCTTGTTGATAGTATAGGAAATCCAATTTTCTTTGTAGCCGCGGGTTTTTAAACCCGCTCCATGGCTGATCTTGCGATCGGCATCTACAGTAATCCGCATCCAAGAGGCGCTTTGTTTTATTAGGTTTAAACGAGTGCATTAACTTTGAATATCCTATACCTTATCAAGGTCATTAAATAAACTTACTTTACAAAAAAAACAATCAATTGGAAGCTTTAAACCCATTAATATCGCCATTAGACACATTATTGTCAATATCAAGCCCCAAATTATTTACTTGGGAAGTTGATATTTTATCTTACCCTAACAGCAATATAATACACCAGCTTGCCGAAAAACATGGTACTTATGTACATACTAAAAATACTGCCGCCAAAGCTTTGTTTATAGGTACTCTTGCCCAATTTTATACTCTGTCCCAAGAACTTATTAAAATAGACAATTGCTATCAGCTTGGTCTGCAATTACAAAAAGCAATAGATAACAGCGAGCCTAAAAACTTCGTCTGGCAATGCGGCTCTTATACTCTTTCTTTAAGTAAGCGTACCCATATAATGGGTATTCTAAATACAACACCAGATTCATTCTCTGATGGAGGGAATTATCAAAAACCTGACGACGCATTAAGGCAGGCCGAAAATATGCTGGCTCAGGGCGCTGATATTATAGATATCGGCGCGGAATCATCGCGCCCCGGAGCATCTCCAATCAGCGCCGCAGAAGAGATAAGCAGGCTGTTGCCTATACTTAAGGTTTTATTAAAGCACATACCGCTGCCTATATCCATTGATACGTATAAATCCGAGGTTGCTCGCGCCGCTTTGGAAATAGGCGCTCATATTATTAATGATATAAGCGGTTTGCGCTATGACCCGCATATGGCTTGCGTTATAGCCGAATACAAAGTACCCGTAGTTATTATGCACATTTTGGGTACGCCAAGGAATATGCAAGCCAATCCGGTATATAAAAATTTAATGTGGGAAATAATTAAATATTTACGTGATAGTATTCAATTGGCTGAATCTGCCGGAATTGCTCCAGATATGATTGCCGTGGACCCGGGTATTGGTTTTGGTAAAACATTAGAGCATAATTTACAGATTATAAACCGACTATCTGAGCTTACAGTATTGGGTAAGCCTGTTTTGATAGGTACATCACGTAAATCCTTTATCGGCAAGATACTTAATCTACCAGTAGAACAAAGGGAAGAGGGAACGGCTGCATCGCTAAGCTGCGCTATTTTAAATGGCGTTCATATTGTAAGGGTGCATGATGTAGAAAAAATGTCGCGGGTAGTTCGCATAACAGACGCCATAAGGGACGAAGGGCAGTAAGCCAATTTAGGGGGATTCCTCACCTCGCTTCCGCTGCTTGCTACTCCCTTTTTATCAAGTCATGTTACGCAAACCCTGCTTTTAAATGTAGGGTGGGTCAAGCCCGTATGGTGAAAGAGTTTATAATATATGTTTAAGCATACGTTATTTTAATAGTTGCGGACCCGCCATATTTGTGGCATTGAATTCTCAAATTCGATGCCTCGTTAGCTGCCAGATTTGAGAATTCGGCAGCCACAAAGATTGCTCGCTGCTAGGTGTGGTGGATTCGGGGTAATCTTTTAATAAATTATT
>JAJRXT010000138.1 GCA_024276125.1 bacterium | reverse complement strand
CGGGTTTCAAACCCGCCCCTACAGCAAGAGGGGATATGTCACTCTTCTACAAAAATTTTACGTCAATCAAATCTATACAAAACACCAACTAGCTGATATATAAAAACATTTTAATTTTTCTTATGTCGAACTCAGGTTATTTACGAGGCCATCAGAAATATGTTCCTATAGCAAAATGCCATTTTGCGGAGTCTTCTTCCTCTTTGCGGTCAAGCTTGTATCCCCAATCCAGTCTGATAGGCCCCATGGGGGTAAAAAAGCGAATACCGGCGCCGACTCCCATACGCATCTCATCAAGCTCATAGTTTTCGCTCTCTGCAAAAGCCCCGCCTGTATCAAAGAAAAACAAACCGGTTACCGGCTCAATTATAGGGAAATGAAATTCGGCGTTAAATACCAATTTTTTGTTACCGCCAATCACGTAACTGCCTTTACGAGGGCCGATAGCATCACGGTCATAACCGCGTACAGTCTGAGCCCCCCCTACCGCAAAAAGCTCTTCAACTGGTATGTTATGTCCGTTGTAACCGGTTTGGTAACCAATTAATCCATGGAAAGATAATACAAATTTCCACCATATAGGAAAATGCCAGCTGCTTTCCGCCAAGTACCTTATATAGTAATTATCTCCACCCACCATTCCGCCGGCATATTCCACCGACAACTTATTTCTTGCCCCCCTGCTGGGTCTCCAGCGGTTATTACGCGAATCCCTTAGCAGGGAGAATGAAATTTCACTGGTAGCGCTGGTTCCTTTTCTGTTCTTAATGCTCTCAGGGGCATTGCTTTTAATATCATATATCTTTCGGTCTTCATACATATAGCTTGCATACCCCTTAACCCGTTCAAATAAGGGATAGCCAAAATTAAGCTTGCCGCCTCGATAATCTATACGATAGTCACGGTAGCGCACTCTGCTTCTGGTACGATAATATATATCCGCTCCAGCGGTAAGCGGCATATCAAATAACCATGGTTCAGTAAAACCAAGATTATAGCGCTGTCTGGTCTGACCCAATGAGCCGGATAAACGTAATCTCTGTCCCCGTCCGAACAGGTTGCCCTGAGTTATGCTGACATTCCCCATAAGCTGATATACAGAACTCCAGCCAGCCCCCACTGATAATGAACCGGTTAACTTCTCTTTCACCATAACATCTACATCCATATTATTTTCAGAGTCAGTAGGGTTGGTCTTTATATCTACAGTCTCAAAAAAACCCAGATTATTTAAATCCTGATAGCTGCGGCGAATAGCTCTGCCGGTTAATACATCCCCCTCTTTAAACTCTAGCTCTCTGCGGATTACCTTGTCGCGGGTAGTATTATTACCTAAAATTCTTACTCTATGGACATAGGTTAGGCCGCCTTCATTTATTTTTATTACCAAATTTACAATTTGTTTGTCGGGCTGCCTTTTAACCAGCGGAAGCGCCTCTGTAAGCAGATAGCCTCCATCAGCATAACCTTCCGTGATTTTGGTTATATCTTCGCGTAATTTTTGCCGGCTGAAAATCTCTCCCGTTTTTAGCGTTAATCCTCTAGTAATTTTTTCAGTAGAAATTATTTTGTTTCCGCTTATTTCTATTTCACCTACATTATACTGCGGACCTTCATTAATCGGTATTTTTATATCCAGCTTGGTTTTATCTTCGGATAGTTTAACCTCAGGGCTGCCTACCTGTACATCAATATAACCATTATCATAATAATGGGTTAATAGACGCTCCAAGTCCAAATCCAAAGTTTCTTTATTTAAATGACCTGATCCGGTAAGCCACGAAAAAAACCAATAATCTCTGGTTTCAATTGTTTTTTGTAATTCATCATCGGTAAAAGCCTCATTACCGTCAAAATCAATTATGGCAATTTTTACCTCCGGCCCTTCGTTAATATTATATTTAAGCCTTACCCAATGCGGTGGAATCAGCTTTTTTTCTACATCAACCTCAACCAAATAATATCCATCATCCTGATAAAGCTTTTTTATCTCGCGAATACTTTTGGCAATAGCGGTATCATCTAAAACAGAACTGGTCTTAAACTCAATTTTCTCTCTGATTTTCTCGGCGCTGATCTCATCATAACCGCTTATTTCTATTTCTTTAATAGTCGGTTTTTCCTGTACCAAAAAGGTAATTAAAGCCCCGCCATCCTTTTTTTCTACATCAATTTTTACATCTTGGAAAAAACCGCTGGCATATATAGCCTGCATATCCTGACGCAGGCGGTTAAAATCAAATGGATCGCCAACCTGGACTTTAATATAGTTGCGAATTGTAAGGGTCTCTACCGTCCAGTTACCTTTAATTTTTATACTGCTTACAATCAGTTTTTTTTCTTGGGCGCCGGCTGCATTTAAAAACAGCAGACCCATTAGACTGGCTATACAGCCAATCAAAATAAAGCGCCGCAAGCTGTATCCTATCATATACTCCTCCCGGAAAGAATATCTTTGTGCCAATTTGCATGCTGACTCATTTAACCGCGCTAGTATTTTTTTTCTTCCCAGCGGGAGTAGATTTTTTAGCAAAAATCAACTTATCGTCTTTCACGCCTACCTTAATTATTCCCCTATTTTTCAATCTTCCATGCAATATCTCATCAGCAATTCCATCTTCAATATTGCGCTGAATAGCTCTGTGTAAGGGTCTTGCGCCATAACTAGGTTCATATCCCTCTTGGATCAACCAATCTTTCGCCCCTTCTCCCAATTCAATCTTAATTCCTTTATCTTCAATTTGTTCGTTTAGTTGATCGATCAGCAGGTTGATTATCTGACCGATATGTTTTTTATTTAAAGGGTGAAATACAATAATCTCATCCAGTCGATTTAAAAATTCGGGATTAAAGGCGCTTTTTAATTCATCGATTATTTTTGTTCTAATTTTATTATAAGGGGTCTGCTCATCCTTGACCTGGAATCCCAAAGTTGAGCCTTTTTCAATAAAACGGGCGCCAAGGTTTGAGGTCATAATAAGTACCGTATTTTTAAAATCTACCACCTGTCCCATACTGTCCGTTAGATGTCCGTCTTCTAAAACCTGTAATAATACATTAAATACATCAGGATGAGCCTTTTCTATCTCATCTAGTAAAACCACGCTGTAAGGACGCCTTCTTACGCGTTCGGTAAGCTGCCCGCCTTCGTCATAGCCGATATATCCCGGCGGTGCGCCGGTAAGTCTTGATATAGCAAATTTTTCTGTATATTCAGACATATCAATACTGATTAGCGCATTTTCATTGCCAAACAAAAGCTCAGCTAAAGCGCGTGCCAGCTCCGTCTTACCCACGCCGCTGGGGCCTAAAAACATGAATGAACCCACCGGTTTTTTAGGGTTTTTAAATCCCAGTCTGGAGCGTTTAATCGCTCTTGCGACAGCGGCAATAGCCTCATCTTGACCTACCACGCGCTTATGTAATTCATACTCCATACGGGCTAATTTTTCGTACTCGCCCTCTTCCAGTTTCATTAAGGGTATACCCGTCCATTTAGACACAATATGAGCTACATCATCCTCGTCTACCACCACGCGATTTTTTTGTTGTTTGTACTTCCAATTATGCAACAATGTGTTTAACTTGTTTTTTAATGTACGTTCACTGTCTCTTAGGCCGGCTGCCTTTTCAAATTCCTGAGCGCACACCGCCGCATCTTTTTCTTTGTTAAGCGTCTCAATTTTATCCTCCAGCAATTTTAGCTTGTCAGGAGGAATGCTGGCCTTTAATCTTACATAAGAACCCGCCTCATCAATTACATCTATAGCCTTATCCGGCAGGAACCGCTCGGTAATATAGCGTTCCGACAGCTTAGCCGCCATAGCAATAGCGGCATCTGTTATTTCTATCTGATGATGAGCCTCGTATTTACTCTTAAGCCCTTTAATAATTTCAATAGTCTCATTCACCGAAGGCGGCTCTATTGTAATAGCCTGAAAACGCCGTTCCAAGGCTCTATCTTTTTCCACATATTTACGGTATTCATTTAAAGTTGTAGCGCCGATACATTGTAATTCACAGCGGGAGAGCGCCGGTTTTAATAAATTGCAGGCATCCATAGAACCCTCGGCGGCGCCCGCTCCAACCAAGGTGTGCATCTCATCTATAAACAATATAATGTTATTGGCTTCGATTATTTCGTAGATTACATTTTTTAGCCGTTCCTCAAACTGCCCGCGATATTTAGTGCCTGCCACCAATGAACCAAGATCAAGAGTAACCAGCCGCTTGTCAAGTAAAATATCGGGTACAATATGATTTATAATGCGCTGCGCCAACCCCTCAACTATCGCTGTTTTACCGACTCCCGCCTCGCCAATAAGCACCGGATTGTTTTTGGTACGCCGGGTAAGTATTTGGATTAGGCGTTCAATTTCGGCATCACGCCCGATTACGGGGTCTAATTTTTCTCTTAATGCCAGCTCGGTTAAGTCAATACCAAACTCATCTAAAACCGGTGTTTTTGCTTATTCTGGCTCTGGCGGCAAGTCTTTTATAAAATTAAGTATTTCACGGCGTGCATCTGATAAAGTAATACGCAAATCATCCAATATAGCAGCGGCAACGCCCTCTTGTTCTCTTAGCAGACCAAGCAATAAATGTTCTGTGCCAATATAATTGTGTCCCATAAAATTGGCATCTTCAATAGACAGTTCTAAAACCTTTCTAGCCCTCGGACTAAACGGTATTTCCCCTAAGGTTAGCTTTTTTATTCCCTTAGCCGCCCTTTTTTCCACCTCTATCCTTACCTCGGACAAATCTACGCCCATACGTTGTAAGACGGCTACAGCCACACCGCCGCCCTCTCTTATAATACCCAAGAGAAGATGTTCGGTACCCAGATGATCATGTAATAATCTGGCGGCCTCTTCTCTGGCTAAGATTACCACTTTTCTGGCACGCTCAGTAAATCTTTCAAACATAAAATTCTACACCTTAAGTTCGTAATAGCAGCGCTTTAGACCGACTTGGTTAAAACTTACGCCGCTGCAATTGTAAATAATGAATTTTCAATAGGATTAACTTATGTTACGCAAAAAAAATAATAGCGTTACCCCGTAGGGCGGATTAAGGGGTCTGATATAACAGGTAATTGTTATAAATTAAAGACAATACTTTTCATGAAAATAACGCCCCGAATCCACCGTTCTTGCTAATATGGGCTTGCTCCACCCTATATTCAAAATAAACTTATACATAACATGAGGGATTAAATTAAGCGGCTATTATAATCTATTCTTTGAGATCACGCAAATAAATTATTGACTTGGCCGGGGCGACTCGCCCATTATCTTCCCGTCTGCCAGATGTATAATGCGATCAGCACGTCCGGCCAGCGCTTCATTATGCGTAACATAAATAAAGGTTATTTTTTTGTCACGATTTAATCTTTGGAGCAAGCCGAAGACCTCATCGCCAGTACGACTGTCTAGGTTACCGGTAGGCTCATCCGCCAGCACCAATTCAGGCTCATTAACCAGCGCTCGAGCAATCGCCACGCGCTGCTGCTCTCCGCCCGATAATTCACCCGGCCGATGAGTGATACGGCTGGCTAAGCCGACTTCACATAAAAGAGCATGCGCCGTATCTTGAGCCTGTTTTTTAGGTACTCTTTTAATCAACAACGGCATCATTACATTTTATAAGGCTGTAAATTCCGGCAGCAAATGATGAGCCTGAAACACAAACCCTAGGGTTTGGTTTCTGAAGGCCGCCAGCTTATCTTCTTTTAGGGCAAATAAATTCTTATCCTTATAATAAACATAACCCGAAGACGGCTGTTCTAAAGTTCCCAGTATATATAAAAAAGTACTCTTACCAGCGCCGGATGCCCCCACTAAGGCTAGCATTTCATGATGTTTTATGTTAAGTGAGATTCCCTTTAAAACCTCAAGGCGCCGATCGCCTTCAATAAAGTTTTTATGTAAATTTAAGACCTTAAGTAAAAAATTATTCATAACGCAAAGCTACCGCAGGGTCAAGCTTGGCCGCCTGCCTAGAGGGATAAAGAGTGGCTAAAAAACTAATCAAAACAGATGCAAAACAAATAACAGCCACCTCCGACAGTCTCATCTTAAAGGGTAAATAGTTCATATAATATACATCGCCGGCCAGTTTGATCAATTTGTATTTATCAGCCAAATAGCAGGTGGCCGCGCCGCCGATACCACCTAGTATAGTACCAACCAGCCCGATAATCAGTCCTTCTAAAATAAAAATATACATAATACTCCGGGCGCTTGCGCCCATTGATTTTAAAATAGCGATATCCTTGCTTTTCTCCATTACCATCATAATTAAGGTGCTGATTATATTAAAGGCGGCTACGATAACTATCAGGGTTAATATAATGAACATGGCCAATTTTTCTAATTTTAAGGCGGAAAACAGATTGCGGTTAATCTCCATCCAATCACGCGACCAATATGGAAAACCAAGCAAGGCTTGTATCTTATCGGCGGCTTCTTCCGCTTGGTATATATCATCTACGCCAACTTCCACACCGGTTACGCGAGCGCCCATATTCAAAAAATCCTGAGCGCTCTTTAAGGATATATAGGCTAAGCTTGAATCATATTCATACATACCGGAATTAAATATCCCCACTATCCGCATACGCATTGATTTAGGCGCCATTCCCATTGGCGTCATGGCGCCGGCGGGAGATACTACGTTTATCTCATCGCCGTAAAACACCGCCAAATTGCGGGCAAGCTCCATACCGAGAACAATTCCCTCCGGCGCATCTGCCGGCTTATCCGCTGATAAGCTTTTTAAGTCGCCCTCAACCATATTCTTACCCAAATTGGTAACTTGCGCCTCACCCACCGGATCAATCCCGCGCAACACTACTCCGGTTACGTTTTTTTCAGAACTTATCATAACCTGAGTATATATAAAAGGGGCGGCCGCCACTACATGTTCTACTGTTTTTACTTTTTCAATTATTTCATTATAATTATCCAGCGCCCCGCGGCCGTGTTTTAGGATAACTACATGCGAATTAGTACCGATAATCTTATCGCGCAAATCTCCCTCAAACCCGCTCATAACAGCAAGCACAATAATAAGCGCCATAACACCTAAGCCCACCCCGCCTACGGAGATGATAGAAATAAGCGATATAAAGGTTTGCTTACGCTTAGCTCTTAGGTATCTTAAACCGATAAAAAGTTGATATGGCATAGTATGATTAGTTTAATTGTTATTGATTCAATCGTACAAAGTCCCCATTGTCACCCTGAGCGAAACGAAGGGTCTGCTCTTCTGTCATTCTGAACGAAGCAAAGCGCAGTGAAGAATCTGCTCCCGTATGCTCACAGATTCTTCGGCCTACGGCCTCAGAATGACAGAATGTAATTATTTTCGGAGTTAACTCAACAGCCTTATTTTCATTTAATGCTGCGGCACATCTTTCGGCTTATTGGGTATTGGCTGCATACGCATTGGAGCGCCCTGGCCATGATAAGGACCTACTGCCGTCTTGCTGTTGCCGTGGACTTTATTGTTTTCGACTAAGGTATTCGGTCCCTGTTTGGTGGGGGTAATGGCGGCTCCTAAGTTATCGTAAATCTCGTTTTCCCTGATAGAGACATTTGTGTCCCGCGAAATAATTATCCCGCCCATACCATTATGATAAATTTTGTTCTTTTTTACCTCAGCCTGAATGGTTGCATCCATACGCAGCCCGCCCATGGGATTATCGTAAACCGTGTTGTTTTCTATCTGTGCCTCAGAAAAACCCATAACCGCGATACCGACTGTACCGTTTTTGTAAAACGTATTGCCCGTAAGATAAGTCTTAGCGCCGCCGCGCATTCCGAAACCGGCCATATAATTATCATAACTAATATTATCGGCTATTAAAGGTACGTAGGTGTTTTCCGTACTAATACCGGCGCCCATAAACAAAACCTGAGTGGTTCCATTGCCATAAGACGTATTACCCACTACAGTAGGGAATGCTCCGTCTTTAGCGCCGATACCGGATAAACCGTTATTATAAACCTTATTGCCGTAAATTAGGGCATGAGAACCGTTTTTGGAACCAATACCCAGCTCTGTATTAGAGTATATAACATTATTTACGATAGTTGCCGCAGATTCGTGATTATTACCAATTCCCAAGCCATAATTACTGTAGATTATATTATTTTCAATATACGGATTAGCCGGTTTCCCCTCATTTACATGAGAACCGATACCGGTACTGCCGATATTGTATATAATATTATTAATAATAATTGGTGAGACTCCGCGGGACTGCACGCCATGCGGATGCCCCGGCTGATGATGATCCACACGGCCTACGCCGGTTAGCGTAAAGCCGTCTATTACCGCTTGATCCGCTCCTTCCACTACCGGTTTTTGTTCGCCGTGAGCATCCACAATAGTCCTGCGGGCGGCGGTATGGTTTAAATGCTCTTCCTCATTGCCCTTGCTCCTTACAATCACCCCTTTTTTTAATACCAGCGTCTCCAAATACGTCCCCGGGGCAACCTCAACCGTATCTCCGGCGGATGCCGCATCAATAGCGCTTTGAATACTTTTATACTCAGCCGGCACACAAAGCAGCCTGCCGGAAGTGCAGCCTGCAATCAACAAGATAAGCGCCGATAAACTACTAACAACTAAACGACAGCCTTTCATGATCTTACTCCTTATATTACTTTTTAAACAAGGATTCAAATTGTAAGCGGGCATTATTCCCCCCTGTTTTTTCTTTTGGCGTTGACTTACTCTCCCTAAAAACAAAATAATCGCAAAAATTGGCTCTATCCTTATCGGCCACCCAATCGGCCTGAGTCTCCTGACAGTCATTGTGCATGCCGGAAGCATAAAACCGGCAATTGAGGCAACAATGTAACTGCATTCCGCAATTAGGACACTCATCTTTACGGGAGGGTTTGTGCTTAAAGTGTAATTCAGTTTGACAGGCATGGCAATAGTACATGGTGGTTTACCTATACACGTCTTTGCTTAGTTTTACCCTGATTATAATTACTTGCTTGGCAAGATCGTCAATTTCATAAATAATACGATAATTACCTACTCTAACCCGCCAACCAATCCCCTCGGCTAATTTTTTTACTCCTTTGGGTCTGGGCTCCTTAGCCAATTCCATTATTTTCGAGTGTATCCTTGCAATATATTTATCAGGAAAAGTTTTTATCTGTTTTTCTGCCGGTTGTTTAATTATAACCGTATAAGTCACAACCTTCCCTCTTTTTTCAACTCCTTTGCAAACTCATTATATGCCCTGACAGGCTCTCCTTGAGAATGAATAATATCAGCAATATCCTCTAAATCCTCAATAAATTCATCTAATTTTGCCAAATTCACTAAAAGCCTCTGGCGTTCGGATGCTGAAAGTGCTTTGATCTCTTGGATTAATTCGTCTACACCTAAATGGCTGGGCATATTTTTTACTCCTTGGCTAACTTTTTGGCAAGTACGGCATAGATATTTGCTGGTTTATCGTAAGATGCAATTACTTTACAGAACTTTTAAAATTCGTTTATTGGCGGTTAATATAGTAAGCCCATAATCTGTAAAATCACTGTCATGGGTAATAAGTGTTAGATTATTGGCCTTACATGTTTCGGCTATTATTTGATCATTAAAGTCTGGGCAGTCTGCTTCATAAGCAGTTAATATCGCATTAATATCTAATAATTCAAAAGGAGTTTGTGTTTGTTTGCAATGTTTCAGTATGCGGCGGGAAGTATTTGCGATCGCCCTTGCCGTAGATTTAAAACTTGGGTCTTTTCTATAGCCTTTGAAAGTACTAAACACCCCATCCGCTAATTTTTCATACTCTAATCGGGCGTAACGATTTATAAATTCGGACATAACAAGCACATCAATAAAGATAAGGCTTTTTGCTGTGAGTATGCTTTTTAGAGCCTGTGAGTATAGTCTAACCGGACGTTTTGATGCGTAGTAAGCAGGGCAATATAGATATATCCAAATATTAGTATCAAAAAAAAACTTGTCTTTTTCAGTAAAGAGATACTTACTAGTATCAAGCGCCTTATCAGACATCATCATCTCCTAAGACATCCTGTTGTGCCTTTTTAAAACGAGCCGGATATTTAAAATACTCCTTAGCAGTCTCAACCACTCGTTTTAATAACGCAAGGTCGTCTTGTTCTATATCTGATACCGAAAGGCTAGCCTTAATTTGTTCTTCAGGGAAT
>JAJRXT010000137.1 GCA_024276125.1 bacterium | reverse complement strand
GGTGTTTTGTATAGATTTGATTGACGTAAAATTTTTGTAGAAGAGTGACATATCCCCTCTTGCTGTAGGGGCGGGTTTGAAACCCGCCCCTACAAGATAACAAAATCAAGAACTTTTATGTCGAACTCACGTTAATATAATAGTAGAGAGATAGAAAAATTGACTAACCCAAATAATCTAAATAAAGAATGTATAAATCAGGCCGCTGATTATATAATGCCCACCTACGGTCGTTTTCCTATAACCATAACCAAGGGCAAAGGCTGCTGGTTATATGATATAAACGGTAATAAATATCTGGATATGCTGGCCGGACTTGCAGTTTGTAATCTGGGGCATGCTCATCCTAGGCTGGCTAACGCCATTTGCGCTCAATCCCAAAAATTACTGCATATTTCCAATTTATATCATATTGAGCCTCAAATAAAACTGGCCAAGCAGCTAATTGAAGCTTCATTTGCAGATAAGGCTTTTTTTGCCAACAGCGGAGCAGAGGCTAATGAAGCCGCTATAAAACTGGCTCGTAAATATAGTAAGGAAAAATACGGGGCCGAATGCTATGAAATAATCACGATGAAACAATCATTTCATGGCCGTACCATGGCAACCATAACTGCAACCGGCCAGGAAAAATTCCATAAGGGTTTTGAACCGCTGCTACCCGGTTTTAAATATGTTCCCTTTGGTGATTTATCAGCGCTTATAAGTGTTATTAATTCAAACACAGCCGCTGTTATGCTGGAGCCTATTCAGGGTGAGGGCGGCGTTAATCTGCCGCCGGATGCTTATCTTAGCAATTTACGTAAATTATGTAATGATAAGGACTTACTGCTTATTTTCGATGAGGTACAAACCGGAATTGGACGTACTGGCAAACTTTTTGCATATGAACATTGGGGTGTAGAGCCGGATATTATGAGCCTAGCCAAAGCCCTTGGCGGCGGAATGCCAATTGGCGCAATGCTGGCAAAAGATGAGGTCGCCTCAGTATTTACCCCGGGGTCGCATGCCTCAACTTTTGGCGGTAATCCTTTGGTCTGCGCCGCTGCATCATGTGTTCTGGATACTATTATTAAAGAGGATTTATTGGATAATACCCAGCAAATGGGAGCTTATTTCACATAAAAGCTGCTTATCCTAAAGAAAAAATACCCGATAATAAAGGAGATACGGGGAAAAGGGCTGATGATAGGAATAGAATTAAACTCAGAGGGTCACAATATCGTAAGCGACTGCCTGTATGAAGGGCTATTGATTAATTGTACTATGGGTAACACACTGCGCTTCTTACCGCCGCTTATTATTACCAAGCAAGAAGTTGATACGTGTATTAATACTTTAGATGCCGTGTTAGCTAAACAAGGTTAGCCCGAATAATATGCGGGTTAGTTACTTTAATTTTATTAACATATAGCTGAGATTAATGAAACCGCCCTTAAAAAGCTATTTTACAGACCCCTATATTTTAGTTGCATTATGCCTGTTACTTATATTATTGTTAATAATTATGCTATACAGAGAGCAAAAACGCAGGTGTAAGAAAAAAAACTATGGTAAAAAGAGTAGAGACCTAAGTACGGAAGGACATCTCATATTGGATGTAACTATTACTCATAAATTGCTTTTTGATAATTTACTCAAGGGTTTTCATGAATTTGCCAAACATAAGGGTTATGACATTTCATTCAAAATGGAAGATACTGTACCCACTCAACTTGAATTTAGTTTTCACTTGCTTGTAGACACAGATTATTTTAATATTGAAGATATTACTCCTGCGGTAATAAAAAAAGATTTATCCGAATATTTAGATGAGGTCTGCAATGATTCCAGTCCATTGCCGGAAGTAGTAAGCTTTGTACCATCTACGTTGACCCGGGAGAACAGGGAGACGCTTATCAGTATTATAGCTGAAAAAGAAACTTTAGTTTATCTGTTTTTTAATAGCTGATACTAATACTAAGAAGGTATTATTTTGACATTTTAAATTTGATTTTGCATAATATGAGTTAATAACTGATGTTACGCAAACCCTGCTTTTTTAATGTAGGGCGGGTCAAGCTAAGTATTATGAAAAAGTTTCAAAGATATATTTAAGTAGATATTATCTCAAATAGTTGCGGACTCACCGCCATTGTTAGGCGCGGTGGATTCGGGGTAATCCTTGTGTAATTTAACATCCTTCATCTATAAAGAATGTCTGTTATATAAAGCCCCTTAATCCACCCTACGGTGGCCTCGTTAGTTTTTTTTGCGTAATAACATCAGTTAATAATACTCTATTTTGTTGGGAGGTTAGTACAATGAAAAAATACTGGGTAATACTACCGGTATTTCTTCTTTTTATATCTTTGGTATCTTGTGATAGGCCAAAGAACGATTATGTAGAACCAGATGCTATTAACAGCATTGCTGATGAAATGGAAAAACAGGCAGCTCAGTATGAAGAGCCAATCCCCCTGCCAAAAGAGACACAAGAGGATAAAAACAAATTAACTAATCCTGAATATAAGTTTCAAGCTGACGTATTAGTCGGTAAAATCGTTTTTAATGACCCTCATTTGGGGACAACAGGCAACAGCTGTAATTCTTGTCACAAGGATGGGGAAAACTTAAAAGGCACATATGCTAAGTATCCCTATGAAGCAGATATGGTTAAATTGATAAACGAGTGTATCAAAAGCCGCCTAAAAGGTCAGCCCATTAAGGAAGACAGCGAAGAAATGGCCAAATTAATGACGTATGTATATTCTCTGAATTAAAACCAACAAGTTTAAACATCACATGTTATATAATAAATATATGTTTCGTGGCGTCTCACCTTGAAACAAATTATGTTTATAGATAACGGTTTCGGCATAAACATGCTGAAACATAAATATATTTCAACAAATTCCCAATATAACAAAATAAAACAATGAAAAAAGATTTACTCTCAATAAAAGATTTATCAAATTCCGATATTGAATTTATATTGGATTTATCCAAAAAGTATAAATACAGCCAAAAGACAAGCTATACTCCCTTGCAGGGTAAAACCTTGGCTATGATCTTTAAAAAACCCTCCACGCGTACCCGGGTTTCCTTTGAAGTGGGAATGGGGCAATTGGGCGGACAAAGTATTTTTTTAAATACTAATGATATTCAAATGGGACGCGGCGAAAGCATTGCCGATACGGCTAGAATACTTACCGGTTATGTTGACGGTATTCTGATTCGTACCTTTGCCCAAAGCGAAGTGGAGCAATTAGCCGAATATGCCGGTATTCCGGTTATAAATGCACTTACCGACAAAGTACATCCCTGTCAGATTTTAGCGGATTTATTTACTATAAAAGATAAATTAGGTACTCTTAAGGGAGTTAAAATCGCCTATATTGGGGATGGTAATAATATAGCCAATTCATGGCTGTTAGCTGCGGGTAAAACGGGTTTAAAGCTTACATTAGCCGTACCTTACGGATATGAGCCGGATTCTTTATACTTAGAAGCCGCCGAAAAACAGGCTGTAGAAAACGGCGGTTACATAAAAGTTAGTCATGATTTATACGAAGCAGTTTGCGATGTTGATATTGTATATACGGATGTGTGGACTAGTATGGGGCAGGAAGCGGAACAAAAAAAGCGTTTAGCTGACTTTGCCGGCTATGAGATTACCCGCGAATTGATAAAGACTGCATCGCCTGAGGTACTGATTATGCACTGTCTGCCGGTACACCGCGGCGAGGAGATATCAGCCGAGGTTATAGACGGAAAGCGGTCTATTGTATTTGAGCAGGCCGCAAACCGCCTGCATGCAAATAAAGCCATTTTAATGCTGTTGTTGGGTTAGAAGTTGTTTTGTGACAGCTTCTTAAACTGAAAAGGATGTAAATATGCCTGATGATACTGAGTTGGTAAAAGTACAATCTGTTATGATAAAAGCTGCCAAAAGGGCAGGGAATATTTTAAGAAAAAATTGGGGGAATGCGGGGAAAATCGGTTATAAAGGCCGAATAGACCTGGTGACAGAAACTGATTTTCTATCTGAAAAAGCCATTTTGGATACTCTTATTAGTTATTATCATGAAAGCCAGATTTTATCTGAAGAGGCCGGCCTGCAAAACAGGACAGGCAAAAACCGCTTTATTATAGATCCGCTTGACGGAACCACCAACTATGCTCATGCTTATCCCTGTTTTTGTGTATCTATTGC
>JAJRXT010000136.1 GCA_024276125.1 bacterium | reverse complement strand
TCTTAAACGAAACGGAGTGGAGTGAAGAATCTGTCCACGTATGCGTACAGATTCTTCGGCCTCCGGCCTTAAGAATGACGGGCTAAAAAAAGCTTTTCATTATAGTATAAAGCTTAACTTAATGGCATTGGGGACAAGCCCCTCCCCTACATTGATTTACATCAATTACTTGATCTGTAATAACATTTTAGTCTTCTTGGAGTGAACTAACGTTATTTACACGATACCAGATCATTATATAACTTCTCAATTTTTGATATCTTTATATCTTCAGTAAAATTTTCTTTTACCAGTTCATATCCGGCCTGCCCCATATTAACTCGCCGCTCTTCGCTGTTAATCAGGTAATCCATGGCATCAATCAAAGCATCCATATTATTCGCTGGAATTAAAATACCGGTTTTCTTATTTATGATAATCTCACGATTACCGCCTACATCAGTGGCTATCGCCAGCTTTTTCATAGCCAGCGACTCGCGCAAAGCTCCGGTTAATCCCTCTCCAGCGCTAGAACAATTCACCGTAAAATCGCAAGCCGCAATAATATCCGGTATATCGCTGCGATAGCCGGTAAAGATCACCTTATCAGCTATACTTAAATCAACCGCCATTTGCTTTAGCTCATACGCTAAGGTATTATCTGCCTCGCCTACAATCAAAAAGCGCGCCTGCGGCGATTTAGCAATTATCCTTGCGGCGGCTTCCAATAATAACTTATGTCCCTTCCAAGTGCGCACCGCTGCGATTTTACCGATAACAATGTTTTTTTCACAAAGTGAAAATTCACGCCTTATTTTATCCGGTTTAATTCTAAAGTCAAATTTTTCTAAGTCCGTACCGCCATATATTACCTTAATTTTATTCGGATTAATACGCCCGCTTTTTATCAGAATCTCTTTTATTTGCTCACATACGACAACAATAGCGCCAACCCGCCTCCATTTGTACTTAATACGATTGAATATATCTAAAGGAAAACTGACGCCGCGGTTTACCACAAATGCGGGTACTTTAGCCCATACCGCCGCAGGATAAGCCAAGGTATGCGCCAGCCCCTTATGCACATGCGCCACGTCTATTTGCTCCAGCTTCATAAGCCGATAAAGCGCCTGTATAGAAGCCAAGTCCCACTCATTTTTCATTGGTATCTGAATCAGTTTGGGATTATCGCCGGATAGGGCTTTAACCGGTCTTTTAAGCGGCCGGCAGACATAAAATACGCTATGCCCGCATTCGGCTAAAGCGCAGGCCAAATCCAAGGCTTGCCGCGGCCCTCCGCTGGTTACTGTAGACTTGGGTACAATTTGTAATATGTTTAATTTATTCCGCATGGTAATTATTTAACTCATGTTGCGCAAAGTTCGTTTCTTAATGTAGGGCGGGTCAAGCCGGTATTAGAAAAGAGCCCCAAATATATATTTAAGTCGATATTATTATAATAGTTGCAGACCCGCCACACCTAGCTTATTAGCAATTGTGGTGGATTCGGGGTAACTTACCAGCTCTTCGGCGTTCTTCAAATATGTAGGAATACCTGTTATATAATACCCCTTAATCCACCCTACAGCGATATTATTAGATTTTTTTGCGTAACATGAGCTGTTAATTAATGTCTTGTCATTCTGAGGCGATAGACCGAAGAATCTAATTAGACCCTTCGCTTAGCTCAGGGTGACAGACACGGTACGCCGCCTCGGTCGCCTCTGTACGCATGCGGTTATTAAATTTAGTCTCAACCAACTTTCGGCCTTCCAATCCCCAGCGCTTAGCGCAATTCATGTCTTTAAGCATATAAGACAGCGCTTGTGCAATATTGTCAGGTTTTGTATCGGCAATTATAAGCCCTGTTTGTTTATGTTTAACAATTTCGGAAACAGCTCCCACATCAGCCGCTATCACGGGTTTAGCCAGACTCATGGCCTCTAACACGGCTCTTGCCGAATCCTCCGAACCGGCGGCTAAATACATTACAATATCCAGCATAGCAAGTTGCTTAGGCCACTGTTCAAAGGGCGTATCCACCACAAAGATAATATCCTCCGCTAATCCCTTGTTTTCTACTTCCCGCTTAAGGTACTGATAATGTTCCTCGTCAGTCTCACCCAAAAAAATAAGTTTAGCTTGCGGGAATTGCCGTCTAATCTGCATAAAAGCGGCTGCCGCCTCTTTATGCCCTCGGTCGGAATGAAGATGCGACACTAAGCCAATAAGCGCCGTATCGCAAGCTATACCAAGCTTTGCCCGCATACCGGCGCCGTCTATGTTTGGATGATACCTTTCCTCATCCACTCCGCCATAAATTGTGGCAATTTTATGCTCCGGCAAACCAAACAGGCTTATTAGCTCGCCTCTGGCTTTATCTGATAATACAATGGTAAAATCGGTAAGCTCTCTGAATAAATATTTATGCAACGTATCAGTACGCAGACGGTTTAATCTGTGCATAGTCCTTATAACTTTTACCTTTGAACCGGCTCTTTGAGCCATTTTAGCCGCTATAACGCCCAGCCAATGATCATGCGATAGGTGCAGGTGGATTATATCCGGCTTCTTATCTAAAATAAAGCGCTTTAATCTAATAATATCCTTTATTATATAAAGGGGATTATTCCTGTTTAGACTAAAATCATCCAGCGGCTCTAAATTATATTCTACAGCTTTTTTGATTAAGGTACGCCCCGAGATGCAAGCAAAAGATACCTTATGCCCGCGCTGTTTTAATCCGCAAGCCACACTAACCGCAGGATCAGCCGCGCCGCTCCAGCGGGCGCTGCTTACCAAATGCAAAATACGCAAAACATCGGCATGTTCAGGCAATTTATTTTTTTCAGCTAACAAAGTTTTGACCTTACAAATAAGTTAATCAATTATACCGAACTTACGTTATAAGCATAATTGCATAATTAGCTATAATATTTTTGGCGGGGTCAGATTAAAAAATCTGACCCCTAAAGCCTAGTTGCCGGATTTGAGAATCCGACAACACAAATTATAAATATTTGTGCAATTATGCTTACTACGTTGCAATCAAAAAAAAACATTAACTCGATAGTCGGGCGTGAGTTTTTTGACTCCGTCCTTTAAGCCCAATTCCTTAAAGACTCTTAAGTCAGGGACTTTCCCAAAATACCGAATTAATGTTTTTTTGATACAGCTTAATATTACGATTTTGGAATAAAACACCCCAAATATATGGCGGAGAGGGTGGGATTCGAACCCACGGGACCAAAATAGGTCCAACGATTTTCGAGACCGTCCGATTCAACCGCTCTCGCACCTCTCCTTAAAAATATTATTCGGGTTAGACCGCCCAAAACAAGCGGGTTTAAAAACCCGCTGCTACATTTATGTTTCAGCGTATTTCATGCCTAACCATCAGAAACATCATATTCGGAAATAACCGTTGTTAGGTAACAGCATCAAGCAAGTTTTTTATACAACGCTTCTTTAATATCAGTCAATTCCTTTTTATTGACCGGATTCAAATTTGAATAAGGAGAAATATTATCCCGATCGGCCGCTAATACTTCCTTGCTATACGACAGCATCCCTAAAATTTGTTCAGCCGGTAAATTGTTTTTAATTAAGTCGATGTCTTCAGGTAAGATCATTTTATTTGCTACAAAAAACACCCTATTTAAACCGATATCTGAGGCCAGTTTTTTTATTTTACCAGCGACTTCCAAGCTGCGTCGTCCGGGTTCAACCACCAATATTAAAGCATCAACCGCCTGTACGGTGCGCCTGCCCAAATGCTCTAACCCCGCTTCCATATCTACAATAAGCGCTTCTTTACGATCTAAGAGTAAATGAGATAAAAATGAACGCAACAATATATTCTCACCGCAAGCGCATCCTGCGCCGCCTTGTTTTATAGTACCCATAACCAAAAGGTGAATACCATTAAAGCTAAAACTTAGTTTGTCAGCCAGATCATCCACTTTAGGGCTAAGCTTAAACATACCGCCATCCAGACTACCCACTCTGGATTCTATCAGTTCCTTCATTTCAGATAAAGGGGTTAAGCGGGCGGCGTCTTTTGCCGGCACTCCCAATGCCAGCGACAAGTTTAAAGTAGGATCAGCATCAATTACAGTAACTTCATTATCAACGCTAAGCGCATAAGCCAACAGAGCGCATAGGGTTGTCTTGCCAACCCCGCCTTTACCGCCGATAGCGATTTTCATTCTGCGTCTCCCCCACAAGCCGGCTCTTCATCCATATCCTCAGCATCATCATCGGCGGCATCCTCAGCATCAGCATCAGCATCATCTTCGCCTTCAATACCTTCATCCTCGTAATCTTCTTTTTCGATATCTTCGCTTTCTTCGGCATTTTCGGTATGTTCAGTATCGGTCAGTTCTTCATCATCATATTCTTCTGTATCCTCTGTTTCAGCGGATACGACAGCTTTTGCGTCATCTATAAGACTTTGGGCTTTTGCGTGACCAATACCGGATATTTCGCTCAAATCGTCTACTAAGGCCTCGGCAATACCTTCTACTGAGGTGAAGCCTTCGTTTATCAGACATAGGGCGATTTTTTAGCCAACTCCGGGTAACTCACAGATGGACTCGGCTAAGATGTGTTGTTTTTTCTCTTCTTTTTCTTGGTTAAGTTGATTTTCGCTTTTTATATCTATTTTTTGGCCGGTTAATCTGGCTGCCAGACGTGCATTTTGTCCCTTTTTACCGATAGCTAATGAGAGTTGATCATCTGCTACAATCACCTGCATTGTATCATCATCAATTTGATTTATGCTTCTTATTTTGGCGGGACTTAAAGCATTTACTGTAAATTCCCGCCTATCGGGGGTCCAGCGGATTATATCTATTTTTTCCCCCTCAAGCTCTCTTACAATAGATTGCACGCGTGAGCCTTTCATACCAACGCACGTCCCCACTGGATCAACTTTACCGTCATGTGATTGTACGGCTATTTTAGTACGTCTGCCCGGTTCTCTTACCGCGCCCTTTATCTCTAAAAGCCCCTCGTATATTTCGGGTACTTCCATTTCAAACAGTTTAATTACAAAACTTGGGTGCGCCCTTGAGAGTATCAGTTGCGGGCCTCGGCCGGTTTTTTTAACATCCAGTAAAATAGCCCTGACTCTATCGCTGCGGTGGTAAGATTCATTGGGTATTTGTTCATTATAAGCCAGCAGCGCCTCGGTTTTCCCTAGATCGACTATTATGTCGCGCCCTTCAAAGCGTTCTATAATCCCATTAATCAGATCACCTTTTCTTTTGCTGAATTCATTATAAATTACGTCGCGTTCCGCTTCTCTTACTCTTTGAACAATTACTTGTTTGGCGGTCTGAGCGGCGATTCTGCCCAATGATGCGCTTTCTAATTTAACTTCTACTGTTTTTTCTGCCGGTTCGGTATCATCATCATCTTCTTCTTCTTCTAGCTCTTCAGGTTCTTCTTCCTCTATTATTTCAAGTCCTAATTCGGCTCTAACGCTTCGTTCTATATCCAGTTCTATATCTTTAGCGGAAGATGTCTTGGGCGCTATATTCTCTACGGTCTCTACAATGTCTGAATTCTCCGGGTTTATTGCCAGCGCCGGATTTATTTTTACGGCATCATCAAGAGAAATTTCATAATCATCATTTTAAACAATGGGCACCACTTTTTTTACCTGAAAAAGTTCAATTTGTCCGATATCTTCGTTTAAATGAGCGGTTAGATTATCCCCATATTTATGTGTTTTCTTGGCGGCAGAGACAAAAGCGTCCTCCACCGCATCTATTAAAACTTGTTTATTTATCCCTTTTTCCTTACTTATTTGTTCGATAACCCGAATAATATCCTGAACCATGAGGGAACTCCTTTTTTTTATTTGGTAGGGAACTCGAATTCCAAGTGAGCGCCGGCAACATTATTATAAGGAATATAAATCTCCTGTGTTTTGTCTTTTATGATAATTTGCCGGTTGATTTCTTCAGTTCCTTTTATATATCCTTTAATTACCTTCTGCTTGTCTATGGGAATATGCAGCTTTATCTTTACCAATCTATCCTTAAAGCGATTGAAATCCTCAAATTTTTTCAAAGGGCGTTACAAGCCGGGTGAGGAAACCTCCAGTAAATAAGCATGGGGAATAATATCTTCTACATCAAGCAGGGTACTTGCCAGCCTGCTAATACGTGCGCAATCAACCAATTTAACTCCGTCTTCTGAATCAATAAAAATTTTAAGCTGCCAGTGTCCGCCGCCTTGTTTTAATTCCAGCTCTACCAATTCCAATCCATTATCTATAATAATAGGTTCTATTAGTTTTGTTATAGTTTCTGTAAGATTATCTTTTATCATAATTATTTCCAATGATTATTTATGTAGAGTATTCCGGCTAAAATAAATTAGCCCATATAAAACAAAAAGTGGGCTAAATACATAAGCCCACCAGCACACCAGCCAACTTCCTTCTGCTTAAGAAAGTTGATTTGTTCTACTAATAACATTTTAATTTAGATAATGCAATACAAAATTATCATTCTTGGTTAAGACCATTATGGTTAGAGCAAAAAAAGCTTGCAAAATGGTGCAGGTTATTTTATTTTAAGTGAATCGTTATATCTACATAAAATAAGTAGTTGCGGGTTTTTAAACCCGCCTGCTTATGGCCGGCTTAAAAGTCGACAACTACATATAAAGGTACTAAATGGATATATTAAAAGAAGCTCATCAGGTATTAAATATTGAAATTGACGCCTTGGTTAAAGTCAATAACTTGTTGGATAAAAAATTTGAGCAAGCGGTTCGGCTGATTCATAATTCATCCGGCAAGGTAATTATTACCGGAATGGGAAAATCAGGCTTAATCGCACGTAAAATTGCCGCTACACTTTCCAGTACTGGAACACTTGCCGTATTCTTACATCCGGCAGAGGGGATGCACGGCGATCTGGGAATTGTCTCGGCTGATGATGTTATAATCGCTTTAAGTAAGGGTGGAGAAAGCGAAGAATTATTAGGAATAATACCTTCTGTAAAAAAAATCGGGGCAAAAATAATTTCTTTTGTGGGTGATAATGATTCATCACTGGCTTTGGCTTCAGATATAGTTATAGATGCCAGCGTAGAAAAAGAAGCCTGCCCGATTAATCTAGCTCCCACTGCCAGCACCACCGTAGCATTGGTATTGGGAGACGCTTTGGCTGCCGTATTATTAAAGCTTAGAGGATTTAAACCGCATGATTTTGCCCTTTATCACCCGGGTGGTAAATTGGGTAAGCAGCTTTTGTTAAAAGTCAGCGATTTAATGCACACCGGAGCAGAAACCCCTATTGTTTACGAAGATACTCCGGTTAAAGAATTATTGATTGAAATGACGTCTAAGGCTATGGGCGGGGTAAATATTATAAATAAGAATAAAAAATTGGCGGGAATAATTACTGATGGAGACCTGCGGCGCGCCCTACAGACTCATGATAATATTTTGCCGCTTTCTGCCAAAGAAATAATGACCCAAAATCCAATAAAAATAACTCCAGATATTCTGGCCATAGAAGCATTGGAATTAATGGAAAACAGACCCAGCCAGATTATGGTACTACCGGTAGTAGATAATACCGACTGCGTGGTCGGTATATTAAGGCTGCATGATTTAGTAAGATGCGGATTATAACTTTGTTGCAAAAGCCCTAAGGTAATTGTCATTCTGAATGAAGCGAAGCGCAGTGAAGAATCTGCCAGCGATGTTTCGGGGTGAGACACCCCGAAACATATGCTTTTTTCAGCTTTTGTTTGCTAAATGAGGACATACGGCATTTTTCTCGCCTTTACTGGCAATAATTACCGCAAAGTTACAATTCCGCCAGATGGTTCTTACAATTTTAAAGCCTACTTTATAGAATAAACCGACCAATTCTTCTTCAGTAATTGCTTTAAACATATAAGGGTCTTCCACCTTCATCTTTTCGATTTCATTATCCTGTATCCCTTGCTGGCGCATACAATTAATCCAGTCATTAACCAGTATTTTATCCATAAAATCAGAACCGGTAAGCATTGTATCAGCCAGCACCATACTGCCTGTGGGAGCCAGCATCTCATAACAACCTTTTAAAAACTCCAACCGGCGGTTAGGCTTTATATCATGTAACAGTAATGAGCAGGTAATTACCTTGCAGCAACAGCCGACGTGGGATTTTAAGCTGCCTATTTGGCGGATATCATTATTGAAGATTAGCAGTCGTTTCTGATTAAAATAGTGTTCCAGATTAGCTTTAACGGCTTCACAAACATATGAGCTGATTTCCAATCCTAGAACCATGGTCTCATCAGATGATTACAGCAAGCGCTGCGCCAAGTATCCATCTCCCAATCCGGCCTCTAATACGGTTCTACAGCTACAGCGTCTGGATTCGGAAATAAAAGTAGTGGCCGCTACTATTGTATTTATCAACTCCTCATACCAAGGTACAATTCTTCTAATTCTATTTGCATAGTTAGAGGGATATTCCGGCGCCAAATTATCCATGTGCTTTTCCTTGTTATAAAAGTCGTCTTTCATATTAAAAAATATTAACGACTCCTCTCTGATAATTAGGAATTTGAAAATTAGTCAGCCTTATAGACTTACACAAAAATTGCATGAATTTGCCGTTGTTCTTTTTACCAATCACTAAAATCTCTGGTTTCGTAAAGATCGTAGAATCTATATAACGGATAATCTTTATTGTCTTTTACCACCCTTATTTCAATACGCTTCCAGCTAGTCTCATCCATTACTTGATAAGCGGAAGCGGATTTCATTAAATGTTGACAATTTTTACTTTTACCATTCCAAGTAATTATATGATAAGGACATTGGGTTAGTTTCCATAATATAAAATCGAATTTAGTAGGATTATCACCGATTGCATAGCATAAATCATTTTCTTTAAGAGGATTAAACATCATATGACCGTGAATGGTGCCGGCAATAACCAAACCGCGTCTTTCTATGTCCATAGTAATTTCGTAAACATGCTGGGGATCAGCAAAAGAACCGCGGTTTTCCCGATTAAAACTGGGATCGTCATGACCTACATCACCAATAAATTCATAAAAATGTTTATTAAAATTTTGTTTATATACATTAGCTGTTCTTACATTTCTGGTTCTATGAGTTTCGATTATATAATTTAGGCGACTTGGATGAGCACAGATCATTCCTTGGTAATCATGATACGTATCTTGAATTTCTGTAACCCTGAAAGCGTCTTCTGTTTCCATAAACATTACATCAAGCGCTGATTTTTTTATATATAAAATATCTTCCATGGCTGCCCCAAAAGTGATTATTGTTTTATCCGCCGGCTATAGGCAGGATAATCGCTATTTCATCGCTATCTTTTACATTAATGCTTGACCACCCGGATATTTCTTTGGTCACTCTTTCTCCGTTTAAAAAAATGGCTATAAAATCTAATGCACCTAAAGGTTTTTTTAATCCAGAATGCTCCTTGATTAAATTGTGAATTATCTCATTGATATTACAACCTGTTATTTCTAGTTCTCGTTTATTGTCCGTATGCTTGCGAAGCGGGTAAGGAATCACTACCCTGGCCATAGTGTCCTCCTAATAAGTAAATTAAAGAATTTAGTAGTTATTTGATTATACTAGCTATCAGTTGCGGTGTCAATAACACAAAGCTATTTAGCCCTGGAGTTTTTGACTAACTAGCTATTTTACAACGCAAACACTAAGTATTCCAACAGATCAAAATACGCTCAAATTTTAACGACAAAAACAGTATATTAACGTGAGTTATATTATAAACGCTACTTAGCAAAAGCATCCAGAACCTAAGATGAGACTAAATCTTGACAACACCTCTCTTTAATTGATAATATTTACAAGATAACTATTCCTTATTTTATTTTTGAAGCCGAATCTTTTCGGTAGTTTATTAATTTAATGGCCTATCTTTTGTTTGTTATAACGTAAGTTCAACATTAAAAATGTTGCATTCCTGCCTTCGCAGGAATAACATAAAAGAGCAAATTTAAAATTCACATCCTCAATTAGTGGTCGGGGACAAACCGCCGCCCCTACACTTTAATAAAATCAATAAGTTTTATACCGAACTCAGGTTGTTATAGATGCAAAAAACAAGCCACAGGCTGTAGAAGGTTATAGCAAATAGATAAATGACAATAGATAAGCATAATTGCACAAATATCTATAATTTGTGTTGTCGGATTCTCAAATCCGACAACAGGAGCTTTGGGGGCAATTTTTTTAATCTGACCCCGCCAAAAATATTATAGCTAATTATGCAATTATACTTAAGAGACTGTGTCACAGCCTCTAAGCAAAAAATTCAGTGAATACATAGAAAGATACTAAAGATATTCTAGGAGATTATAATGGATAAAATATTAAAAAAAGAAAGCGAAATAAACTGGATGCCGCATCCGGTGGCTAAGGGCGTGGCAATAAAACTTTTGGTTACTAAAAAAGATGACGGCTCAACGGCTTCCTGCCTGTTAGTAAAGGCTGTGGCGGGGGCTGAAATACCTGAGCATCTGCACGAGGATTCCGATGATATTATATACCCTCTAAAGGGTAAGGCTAAGTATTATGTAGAAGGTCATGGCCAAGGCGATCTAATTCCCGGCGTATTAGTCAGGGTCCCCAAAAACACCAAACACCGTATATTCGATATTGAAGAAGACTTACTGGCTTATGATGTTTTTACCCCGGCTCTGTTTTAGGGTATGTTTGACCCTTGTAAATGTGCCGTCATTCTGAACGAAACGAAGTGCAGTGAAGAATCTACACACATATGCGGGCAGATTCTTCACTGCGCTTACGCTTGCTCAGAATGACAATTACTTTAAGTCAACAGCATTAAGAGTAACAGGCGCGCTAATTAATTTATGTCAAAAATAAATCATCGCTCCGTTTTCCATAACTGGTATGACCATAAATACCGCAAAGCGGCGTTTATCTGTCCCGGCGGTATAATATCTAAACGCATACAGGAGGGCAGCCCAAAACCCGCTGCCAGCGGGCAAGACTTATACCTTAATGCAGATAAATTGTTTTTTTTAGCAAAACAGACCGCTTTATCGCTTAAATTGGATAATTATGCTATTCCCTTATGCTTAACCGTGGAGGCTGAGGCATACGACGCTAAAATTGATTATAGCGCCGCTTTTTGCGAGCTTAAAATAAAAGAATATCCTTTTACCAAACTTACTGATATCTTTAGCTATAAGAGTAAAAAGCCTCCACGTCAAAGTTTGGTTTTACAGGTAATCAGCAGATTAAAAAGAGATAAATCCCTGCCTGTTATCGGTCAGATCACTGCTCCGCTGACCCTGCTTTCTCAATTACTTAGCCCTGACGTTGTGCTTAAGGGCATGCTGAAAGATAAACAGGCGCTGCATAGGGCGATACAAAAAGTATTACCGGTTATTAAAACCTATGGGAAAGAGCAGATAAATGCCGGAGCGGATGCTATAATAATCGGCGAGCCTATGGCTAATGATGAGATTTTAGGCGCTGATTTATTTAGTCAATTCTGCAAACCATATTTGGGTGATTTAATTAATTATTTTGAAAATTTTATTCCCGGCGGAGTTATACTGCATATTTGCGGTCGATTGGACAGCTTGACCTGCGAATTGGCGTCTCTTCCCCCTTGTGCGTTTAGCGTGGATACAACTTGCAATATTGATAAGTTAAAACAACAAATTAATGATCGCGATATTATAATGTCGGTTTGTACTCACAGCTTAGCCGGTAAAAAACCGGATGAGATAATAAATCTAACACTGGGAATTATAAAAAAAAATTTTACTCTTATTAGCATACCTTGCGGTCTTTTACCCAAGACGCCATTAGAAAATTTACAGGCTTTATATAAGGCTACTCTAAAAACAAAGTCATAGCTATGAAAACCTATTTAATAAAACTACAGCCGGAAAATACAGAAATTATACTGCCCGAAGGCAGTAATTTGTTTAATGAATTGCGTGATGCCGGAATATTTATTCACCATGCCTGCGGCGGGGCTGGAACGTGCGGAAAATGTAAGGTGAAAATACTTAAGGCTGAAGGAATAAATCCACTTTCGGCACAAGAGGCGGAGTTTTTCTCAGCAGAAGATATAAAACAGGGATTGCGCTTGGCTTGTTGTGTTGAAATACAAGGCGGTTTGGAAATAGAAATTGTTGGTCTAAAACAATCTATTGCCAAAGCAAACATGCAAAATTACCTGCCGGAGCTTACGCTTAAACCGGCAGTTAAAAAGGTATTAATACGAATAGAACCCAAGTATCTTGGTAATACAGATTCTTTTATGAGTTGTGTAGAAAAAGCAGTATCAGCGGGGTTTCATCCCCGCTATCTATTAAAAAATTTATCTTATCTACAGGAATTAATTAAAAATTTACCGGCTAAAACAACAGTTACCCTTATAAACAATCAGATCATATCACTGGAGCCGGCAGATAGCGCAGGTCTTTGCTATGCAGCGGCGGTTGATATCGGCACTACCACCCTAGAGCTGTCTTTAATTGACCTTAATTCCGGCAATGTAGTGGATAATATATGCGTGCTTAATCCTCAACTTTCCTACGGAATAGACATTTTAAGTCGTATCGGCAGTTGTCAGGGTAATCCGGCGAAAATAAAAAAATTACAGGGGATAATCGTAACCGAAATAAATTCGCTCCTTACCAAAATGACCCGAAAGATAAACATAACCCCGGCTTCAATTTATCAAATGGCTGTAGTCGGCAATACGACTATGCTGCATTTGTTTTTGGGTATTGATCCATATAGTATCGGCCGCTCCCCATATTATGCTGTTTTTTCTAAGGAATTATATCTAAAGGCTGCCGATTGCGGAATTGATATACCAGCAGAAGGCGAGGTATATATACTACCTTCAATATCAGCTTATGTGGGAGCGGATATAACCGCCGGTATATTGGTCAGTCAATTGATGCAGCATGAAGAAAACGCCCTGTTTATTGATCTGGGCACCAATGGAGAGGTGGTATTATCTGCCGGTAAAGACTTATGGACAACATCATGCGCCGCCGGTCCCGCTTTAGAGGGTATGAATATATCCTGCGGTATGCCAGCCATACCCGGCGCTATAGAGCGGGTTTTTTTTAATGATCAAATAGAATTTAGAACAGTGGGGGGGATAGAGGCGCAAGGTATATGCGGCTCAGGGGTTATTGAGCTTTCGGCTGAGCTTATAGATAAGGGGCTGGTAGATAGAACGGGTAGGTTTATCTTAAATAAAAAGGTGGCGGCGCCTGATTATATGACTATAATTAAAGGTAAACCAGCTGTTATCTTATATGAACACAAGCAAACACAGATATATTTTTCACAAACTGATTTTCGGCAGATACAATTAGCTAAAGGGGCGATATGCAGCGCTATTGAAGTATTATTAACCGAAGCTAAATTGTCGCTTACGGATATTAAACGCTTTATTATTGCCGGCAGGTTCGGTAAGTCTATCCGGGCGGGTAATTTTATGTCTCTTGGGATTATTCCAAAAGGTTTTACCGGACAGGTTGATTATTTAGGCAATTCGGCTAAATCGGGCGCCATAATGACCCTGGTGAATTATAAATCAAGAACATTGTTAGATAAAATAAAAAAACGGGCAAGACCGATTGAACTGTCAACTTATCCGGCATATGAAAAAATTTTCACTAAACATCTGCTATTTAATTAACTTCCATAAATGCGAGTATTGTTTATAACACGAAGCTATCCCCCGCAAGTCGGCGGTATGGAGAAGGTAAGCTATGAATTAACCGGCCATATTTCCCGTTTAGTGACCACCCATATCATAGCTAACCGCCGCGGCAGGAAATTCCTGCCTTTTTTTATGCCATATGCTTTATTTAGAGCGCTTTATCTTATTGTTCGTTATAAAATCCAAGTGATCCATTTAAGCGACGGATTTATGAGTATCATTGGAGCGGCGATTAAATTTTTTTATAAAATTCCCATAGCGGTTACAGTACACGGGCTGGATGTTATTTATCCGAATCCATTATACCAGCGCCTTATCCCTAAATGCTTAGCTAAGCTGGATAAGGTTATTTGTATTAGCCGCCATACTATGGATGAGTGTATAAAGCGCGGAATTGAACCTAACCAATGCGCGGTTATTCCTAATGGCGTAAATCGTGATGAATTTATTTTATATGAAAAAAAACTGCCGTTGGAATTAGAAAAATCATTGGGGATAAGCCTGACTGATAAAAAAATTTTAATCAGCGTAGGACATTTGGTTAGGCGTAAGGGAATTTTTTGGTTTATAAAATCAGTGATGCCGCATTTGGATAAAGATGTTATTTTTTTGGCTGTCGGGGGATACGGTAATGCCAGTTCGGGTAATGAAAAAGACAAATATAGCAGCCTGATTAAGCGCTTGGGCTTATCCGGTCGGGTATTTTTGTTAGGGGAGGTTTCCAGCCGCATTTTAAAGGTCGCCTATAATTGCGCTGATCTTTTTATTATGCCCAATATAAAGATAAACGGCGATATGGAGGGATTCGGCATTGTGTTATTAGAGGCCGCATCCTGCGGTCTGCCGGTTATTGCTTCTGATTTAGAGGGTATTAAAGATGCGGTTTATGATAATCAAAATGGTTATCTGGTGGAATCGGGTAATCCTGATGCTTATATAAAATGTATAAGCAATTATCTGAGCGGAAAAAAAATTGACCGCAAAAAAGTGCGGGATTTTACTATGTCCAAGTTTGAATGGCGAAATATTGCCAAACGGTATTATCAGGTATTTGATGAGCTGGTAAATTAATAGTTAACCTGAGTTCGACATAAGAAAAATTAAAATGTTTTTATATATCAGCTAGTTGGTGTTTTGTATAGATTTGATTGACGTAAGATTTTGTAGAAGAGTGACATATCCCCTCTTGCTGTAGGGGCGGGTTTGAAACCCGCCCCTACAAGATAACAAAATCAAGAACTTTTATGTCGAACTCACGTTAGTTATTTCCTTCTTTTGTCATTCTGAAGCGAAGAATCTGCCTTTATGTTTGTCATTCTGAAGCAAAGCGAAGAATCTGCCAGCATA
>JAJRXT010000135.1 GCA_024276125.1 bacterium | reverse complement strand
CCTCTTGCACTTCAGCCGGTCTGGGGATAACTACAACTTTACGCATATCCGCACCTGCCGGTCTGTCTGTTACAACCGTCTTTTTTATCTGTCGGTCTACATAACCGGTTAGATTAAACATCGCCCCTCGATAATCATTGAAATATTGACTGCGCTCGCGTTGTGATTTATTTAAATAAGGGTCTTGCTTTTTCATAATTTTAAAATCCTTACGAATTTTAAAATTACTGGCCAGCTCCAAGGCCTTTACCCCTTGTCCGATATGACAATGCAAGCAAAATTGGCTGACGTCCTCCTGGGTCTCTACCGGCCAGCGCAGGTATTTATAACTGGTATTTGTAGGATGCCACTCATGGCAGCTCATGCAAGTCAAGCGGCACTCGTATCCTTTAAATCCCTTGGCTTCCACAGGCAGGATTACTACAGCCGAATTAGGGACAATACCAACCGGATGCGATAAATGCAAGGTAGTGTGACAACTGGTGCAAATAGCCTCTATCCTTCCGAAAGGTTTATCGGTAAACGGGTTTATACGATCGGTTTACTGCTCAACAAATCCGTGCAGGATACCGCGTTCAACATCGCTATGGCACATACCGCATCGGCGATGTTTATAATTTTTGGATTGATTATGCAGATAAAATTGTTCTGTAATACTTGGAGGTGTCAGGTATTGAGCCTGTCTTTGCTCCTGCACGCTGTTCTTACTCTGCGGAGGAGGAACTGTCAGCGGAGGCGTTACCAAATTGCTCTGCGGGGTGCAATTGGATAACAGAAAACCTAAAACTACAAATAAATAAAAACTTTTTATTAAAACGCAAACTTTCCTATAGATAAACATGGCGACTTAGATATATTTTGTGGTTAATATTATATAAAATGGAAGGTATTGTACGCTAAATTCTTTTATGTAATCGGCTTCTGGGGTGGAAATAAATAACATTGCAATCTTTACGTCCAGATTTACATTATATTTATCTGAAAAATTCATCAAAATAGCCCGCTATTCTTCAAAAATTTCTACCAAATCTAACGCAAATCTGAACAAAATATTGTAATGTTATTTATTTCCAACCCCTTATTTTGTATTATACAGCTTCTTTATAATTAATGCTACATATTTTTGAGCGGCATGTTTCTATTTGTTTTAAAATTTCCGACGGGGTAGGTATTGCACCGCCGGTGCGGCCATAAAAATCCACCTTTGCTCTACCATTTACCGCAAGCTGCACATCTTCCAGCATCTGTCCGAAATTTAATTCCAGTACCAAAAATTTTACGCCTCGTTCAGCCAGCGTCCTGATAGATTGAGAAGGAAACGGCCACAGGCTTACAGGACGAAGCAGTCCCACTTTTATGCCCTTGGCTCTGGCGATTTTAATAGCTGACTTAGCAATACGCGCGGCCGAACCAAAGGCTACTATTACAAGTTCGGCATTTTCTGTATGTTTGGTTTCATAACGTACTTCGCCAGCTGACATACTTTGATATTTTTTTTGCAGGCGCAAATTGTGTTCTTCCAACATACGCGCATCTAAAAGCAACGATTTTATACAATTGGCCGCTCTGTTTTGCGCGCCGGTAAGCGCCCATGGTTTTTCGGGTATTTTCTGTAATGAGGGGTTAATTACCGCCGGCTCCAGCATTTGCCCTAATATACCGTCTGCTAAGATAATTACCGGATTTCTGTATTTATCGGCAAGCTCGAAAGCCAATATGGTTAAATCGGCCATTTCCTGGACAGATGAGGGCGCTAATACCAATATTTTGTAATCCCCGTGCCCGCCGCCTTTGGTAGACTGAAAATAATCAGATTGAGATGGCGCTATATTACCCAGCCCCGGACCTCCGCGTGAAATATTGACAATTACCGAAGGTAATTCGGCGCCGACCAAATAGGATATTCCTTCTTGTTTTAGGCTGATACCCGGGCTGGAAGATGAGGTCATTGCGCGCAGACCGGCCGCGGCCGCGCCATAGACCATGTTTATGGCGGATACCTCGCTTTCAGATTGAATGAAAGTTCCGCCCACCTGCGGCATACGCCTGGCAAAATAGGCCGGTATTTCATTTTGCGGGGTAATGGGATAACCGAAATAGCAACGGCAGCCTGCTGCAATAGCAGCCTCAGCCAAGGCTTCATTACCTTTCATTAATGATTTTTTCTTATACAATATTTACATCCAATCTGTTTCATAAACATAAATTAATGTGTTATAATTCAAACTGTTAACTCAGAATATATTCTTATTTTAACTAGTATCATGCTAACCATAAAATATCGTATAAATTGTAGGTTCTAAACCCAACCGACTTTATAGTCTTGACAGGACGCTAGCTTATAAACCATATTAATATACTTACATTACGAAAAAAATAGCAAGAACACTATAAAGTGGATCAATAAGTGCCATATAACAGACATTCTTACGTGTGAGGTTGTGTTGTAACTGCTTATAATCTGAAAAATGCTCTTTAACCTGTCATTCCTGCTGAGGCATGAATCTATTCTTTTCAACAAGTTATGGATTCCAGTTTTCACGTGAGGGGTGTATCGCCCGAAACGCGCTCACAAAAGATCAATTAGTTTCGGTTTGAAACATATCGAAACATATAAGAATTAAGGTTGTTGTCATTTTGAACGAAACGAGGCGCATAATCGGGTTGTTATTGTAAGCTAATAGATGCTTATATCTTTCGGTTTATCCTAAAAGTCTAAACCACCTGCGATAAGCAACTACCGGCGTTAGGGCTAATGACTAAACATATATTTTATACAATATAACACAGCCTTTAAATAAAATCAAGACTCTCAATCAGGGCTACCTCATATAAAAATATTGCATTGAATTTGTTGTAAGTTTCAGTAAAATCAGTTAAAATAGAGTTTTTTCAAACAAGAGGCAGCGACATGGAAAAACTGGATTTTTGAGACTATTTTCAAGAATTAGAGGATCCGAGGATTGACCGCAACAAGCTTTAAGCATAATTGCATAAATAAGTATAATATTCTTGCTTTTTTGCTAATCATCTGATATTATGTGTAATAACAAGGAGGTAACACATTATTAGAGTTAAGCTAACGCCAGAGCAACAAAAAGAATTAGAACGATATCGGGGGCAAGCCTCTTCGGAGAATTCTTAAAAAAGCTTTTATGGTTTTATTAAATCAAGAAGGGCTCTCGGCTGTTAAGATTGCTAAAAAACT
>JAJRXT010000019.1 GCA_024276125.1 bacterium | reverse complement strand
TGGCTGTTATACTAATGGCTGGTTAATCATATATTTTATTTGATAGTATAAAAAATACTATTTTGTTGCTTTGCAGCGGGGAACCCGCCTGCCATGTGGCGCCGACCTAAAGGTCGGCATCTACAGTGGGGGGCGTCCGCTGCCGGCGTTGCGATATGTTCACGTTTAGAAACAGCTTTACGTTTTGGAGTTGATTTCATATGTTGCTTAAATCATTAGACCCTTTATTCTTAAAAAAGCTGCACATGCTGCACTATAGCAGTCGCAAAGCCTCGCTGGCCAGTCAGCATGGAGACTTAATAGTCAATAAGCGGGGTACGGGTATTGAATTTATGGAGTATAAGGAATATTGTCTGGGGGACGATTTTAAACATATAGACTGGAATATATACGGTCGTCTTGACCGGCTGTATGTAAAATTATTTCATGCAGAACGCAGTCTTACTGTTTATATTCTCTTAGATGCCAGCAAATCCATGCTGCTTCCCCGCATTGACCAAAAATTTCAATACGCCCTAAAAACCGCTCTAGCCTTAAGTTACGTAGCGCTAGTCGGACAACATAGGGTTAAGGTATCCTTAGTCGCCGGAAAAAGCAAAAGCAAAAACCGCGGCTTAGTTACAGATACGCCTTATTACACCGGCTCTCATAATGTTATCAGAGTAGCCGAATTCTTAGAGCAAGTCCAACCGGGCGGAGTTGCGAACCTAGGCGAAAGTATAAAAAGGTCTATCTATAACATAAGAGATGTAGGCACTGCCCTGTTAATATCCGATTTTCTTATGGACCCTGCTCAATATAGAAGAAGCCTGTCTATGCTGCGCTTTAAAAATTTCGATATCAATGCAATCCACATTTTAGGTCAAACCGAACAAAATCCTATAAATAAAGTCGGTAAATTAAAAGTACGCGATATAGAAACCAATGAAGAACGCATTGTCCATTTAAATGAAGCCAATCTTAAAAAATACCGGTATGCCTTAGAAAAACACCGTGAAGCCATAAGAGGCGTATGTCTAAGCAATCGGGCGGTATACAGTTTAGCGCAAACCGATACACCCGTTGAAACATTTGTCTTAAAAGAACTTCCCCGTATGGGATTATTACATTAAATTATGAACTTTCTCAATCCTTACGCTGCCCTATATAGTCTGGCCGTAATTCCTATTATCTTTTTTTATTTTCTTAAACAAGAAAAAATAGCCGTATATGTATCAAGCATTATACCCTGGCAGGAACTCTCCGAAAGCCCCACTTCCGAGACCAAAACATTTAAAATGGATATTTTGTTTATATTACAGGTGCTATTCATTCTGGCTTTAGTGTTTGCCTTGATTCGTTTTTATCTAATGCACGATGTAAAAGTCAAACACAGTGTTTTAATAATGGACACATCTGCCAGCATGCTGACTCAGGAGGACGGTGAAACCAGATTAGAAAAAGCCAAGGCGCAATTATTCGATTTGATAGACCAAAAAAACCGCCAAGACAGTATTATGCTTATTACTGCCGGCGCCTACCCCAAAAAAATAACCGATTTTACCGATAATAAAACCATATTAGAACAAGCCGTAAAAAAAATAAAGGCCGGCGAGACCGCATCCAGTTTAACCGATGCTCTACAATTGGCCGCTTCAATCAGTAAAGACGGCGCCAGCCGTAAAATCATTATTTTTTCCGATCACGCTGATGCCGGCTTAAGGCAACTGGTACACGGGCAGAAATTAGATTTTAAATTAATCGGAAAAAGAAGCGACAATGCAGCTATTACAGCTATGGATATTCATCAGGGCTTATATGATTATTCAGAACACAAAGCCTTTATAACGTTACATAATTTTTCACAAAAAACACAAAATGCACAATTAAACATCTATTTAAACGAACAAAAACTATGGGGAAAACCAATAACGCTTTCCGCCGGACAATCCACTACCTTACCATTTGGGTATCTCAACCATCCGTGATTACTTAAAGCTGAATTAATAATAGATGACGCGCTGGCTGCTGATAATATAGCTTACAGCTTTATCAATACAAACAAGATAATCAATTTGCTGGCTGTAACAAATGACAATAAGCTGAGTCAACAATTAAAACGTATATCCAATGCTATTGCCGGACTGGATGTCACCGTGTTTACTCCTGATAAATACAATCCGGCTATGGCGCAGGCATATGATATGGCCGTATTCCATCATTTTGTACCACAAGATATATCCAAATTAAATGCTATATATATAATGCCGGATAAGGATAATCCCTCTTTTAAAATAAAATCCATACAACAGGATGATTTAAGGATTATGGACTGGAACCGTGAACATCCTACTTTAAAATATTTAAATTTTTTGGATGAGCTTAACTTAAAAAAGGTTCAATCTCTGGAGATACCCCTCTGGGCTAACAGCTTGATAGAATCCTCAAATTTTCCGCTGGCTTGGGAGGGGATATATAAGGGGCGGCGCATTATATGCTTGGGCTTTGAATTGGGCGACTATCTTTTTACCGCCGATCAGGATGTATCAGCGCCTATTTTGCTGCTTAATATGCTTGACTGGCTGACTCCGCGCTTAAGCGGGGACAAACAATTGGCTACCGGTGATAAATATATTTTAAAACATGATGCGGCAATAGAAAAAGCTTATATTGAAACCCCGACAGGAGAACAAATCAAACTTAAACCCAAAAACGGCATTATAGATTTTAGCGATACCAATCACGTTGGATTATACAAATTACACGCTCAAGATGTAACAGGCAAACAAATAACCAGAACCTTTGCAGCTAATCTCTTAAATGAAAAAGAATCGCAAATTACGCCTTTGGATATAGAGGAAGCATTACCGGAATCCGAAACAAAAATAGAATTCGGTAAAGAGAAATTAGAAATATGGACTTATATTATACTTGCAGCTTTATGTTTGTTATTTACAGAATGGTGGGTATACTTTAAAAAACTGGCTTAGTTTTGCCAATTTATGTTTCGGCTTGTCTCAAGCCGAAACATCTAGCCTGTCATTCTGAATGAAGCAAAGCGTAATGAAGAATCTGCTTACATATGCGAGTAAGATTCTTCGGCTTCCAGCCTCAGAATGACATAGTGTTTAACGTTTTGGCTGGAGATACGCCGAAACATCAGTAAAATATAAAATTAAGGATAAGATAACATAAATTATGTTGATAGATTCTCATGCTCATTTAGATATGCAACAATTTGAAGAAGATATTGATCAGACGCTTATGCGCGCTTTAGATGCCGGCATAAGTTATATAATAAATATCGGCTCAGATATAGAAAGCTCTATCAGATCGGTTGAGCTGGCCTCTAACTATGAAATGATATACGCAGCCGTAGGCATTCATCCCCATGAGGCGCGCGGTGTTGACTCAAAAACCTATGATAAATTAACTCAGTTGTGCCAACATGAAAAAACGCTGGCTATAGGGGAAATAGGTCTTGATTATCACTATATGCACTCACCTGTGCAAATACAGCACGAGGTGTTTATTGCACAGCTTGAATTAGCCAACCGGCTTGCAAAGCCGGTAGTTATACACCAACGTGAAGCATACAGCGATACGCTGCATATACTGCGGCAGTATACTCCCTTATCTGGCGGAGTAATACATTGTTTCTCCGGTGATGAATCATGTTTAGAAGAATACCTGAAATTGGGATTTCATATATCTATTGCAGGTCCTGTAACCTTTAAAAAATCACAAGCCCTGCGGAAGATTGTACCGCTTATCCCGGATAACAGACTCTTAATTGAAACCGATTCGCCTTATCTTACGCCTACGCCGTATCGCGGGCGGCGCAATGAACCGGCTTATATTAAATATATAGCCCAAACCACAGCCCAAATAAAAGGCTTGGCTTTGGCGGATATTATTCGCATAACCATCTTGAACACAGAGCGGTTATTCGGCATTACACGCGCCAAAAGATCGGCTGAGATAGTTTATCCAATCAGAAAATCATTGTACATAAACCTTACTAACCGCTGTACCAATAATTGCACCTTTTGCGCTCGTCAACATTCATATTATGTTAAAGGGCATGATCTTAAACTTGATCATGAACCGGGCGCTGCGGAAATATTAAATAAAATAGACGCACAAGCACAAAATTATACAGAGATTGTTTTTTGCGGTTTTGGGGAACCGCTTTTGCATCTGGATACTATTGTTCAGGTAAGCAAAGAACTTAAAAAATGGGGATATAATATTAGGATAAATACAAACGGTCAGGCAAATCTTATTTATGGACGCAACATTTTACCGGAGCTAAAAGGCTTGGTAGATGCTTTGTCGGTAAGTGTAAACGCCGAATGCGAGGATAAATATTTAGATATCTGCCGCCCCGAATTTGGCGCCGGCGCTTATCAGGCCGTAAAAGAATTTATCTTGCTGGCTAAAGAGTACATCCCTCAAATTACGGTAACTGTACTGGATATACCCGATATAGATGTAGAATGCTGCCGGCGGCTTGTTGAAAATGAATTGGGGGTAAATTTTAGATTAAGGACTTATAATCAGGTGGGGTAAGAAGTTTACCTTAACCGTCGACAAAGACGGTTAAGGGGACGTGATTTTATTATGCAGGCTTAAACCATAATTACCTGAACATGCTTATGTTCGTAATAAGGGCTTATAAAATTATCTTTTTTTTTACCTGAAAGTCTCTTGCTTTCATAAACTAAACATAAGGAACCAAGAAAATGCCGGATAAAAAAATCTGTTTTATTATTTCCCCCACAGGAGGAGAAAATCCAGAGACCAAAAAACGTTCTGAGCAAATCTATAAACATATCATTAAACCCGCTTTAGAACATTGCGGTTACAGGCCTGTGCGCTCTGATCAAATATCCGAGCCCGGGACAATAACCAGCCAGGTGATTCAACAGGTGGTAGACGCTCCTTTGTTAGTAGCAGACCTTACGGGTACTGATCCTAAGGTTTTTTATGAACTGGCTATACGTCATGCTTTAAGAAAACCGGTGGTGCAGGTTATAAAAAAAGGCGAGCATATTCCGTTTAATGTATCCGGAGCGGGAACCATCCATATAGACTTACATGATTTAGACAGCGTGGAAGAGGCCAAAAAAGAAATAGTCGGTCAGATAAAGGCAGTTGAAGAAGACGCATCACAAGTGGAAACTCCGATTTCAATAGCGCTTGATTTAAAAATTCTAAAGCAGCAAAATGCTAATTCTAATGAAATGCCCAATAAGCGTTTTTTGGCGGATATAGCCGCTATTATTTCTGAATTAAGAGACGCTGTCAGCAAAATAGAGAAAAAGCTAAGCAATCCTGAGGCGCTGATTCCGCCGGAATATTTTGAACGCGCTTTTGCAGCAATCGGAGCAGGGACAGGACAACCGCAAAAACGCTATCCAGACGCTTCTCCCGGTCTTATTGACGCATTAGAAGGTAAAAGGCTATATAAAAGAAAGAGGGTAGTCAGAGCCCCTGAAACCGCCAATGAAGAGGCGGATGAAAATTTTCCGTTTTAGGCGGATATGAGGAAAACCATTATAGCCGGTTAAGCCGTCAAGGTGTCTGTCCATTGAAGTTATTTTTACTTAAGCCATTAGGCTAACGGCTGATAGCTTTATGCGGACAGACGTTTATACAAGCTTGACATTGTATACATTCTATTGCATTTATGTATAATTTATCCTCTTTATCAGTTTCTATAGCCTGATAGGGGCATGCCTTAAGGCATTTTTTACATTGGGTGCATTTATCTTTAATCCTAAGCCGCTTGGGGCTCTTGTGCGAAATACAGCCGAGGGCGGCGCCGATAGCGCATAAATACCGGCAGAAAAAACGCGGGATAAATAAACTGTATAATATAACAATAACCAAAAAGACCCTGTGTAAAACGTTGCCGGATTGAGCAAATAAAGCGGTAAATGGTTCATAATCGGCTACATTAGCGTCATTTAACAATAGAGCGGCTATTACTATCAGCCACAAAATAATGTATTTTACATATTTTGAGCGGTATTCCGTTTTACTGCTTATTTTTAGCCGATAAATCTTTAATTTTTCAAGTAATTCCAATATAGCTCCAAAGGGACACATAAAACCGCAATATATCCGTCCCCCAATAAGGCATGATAATATCGTAAAAGCAATTAATATATACCAAAAGACATTTTTAATAAGCGGCGGCAGGCGGAATGTTATTATATTTACTAAATTTACGGCAGAGAGCGCATTGGTATGATAGAATCCCAACAGAATAACCGCCGATATTAAAATCATATAACGCAAATTATTATTATTTAAATAAATATTTAGTAAGGTACATCCAATCAGAATAAGTAGAAAAATTAAATTAAGATAATTAATATCCTCCCATGGATTCTCTTTTAATTCGGGTATCTGCATACCTAAGCGAGCATTAGCCAAGCGCAGTCCGCTTTTTTTTATCGCTTGTGCGATAGCGCTAACGGTAATAGTAGCTTGGCTTATACCGTCTATATCGTCATCTATCTTAAAAGGATCGGTTATTTTTTTTCCTTTAAATTGTTTTTTAAACCAACCTGAATTGATACCCGCCGCATAAGACGGCGTTTCATGGTGTTCTATAATTTTTATACCGGTTAGCTCTGCCTTATTGTTCATACCCAGCATAATCTTTATTGCTCCCGCATATCCTTTTATTTCAGGCGCTATATCGGTAGTTAAAAAGCAAAAGCCAAAGGCTTCTTTTTTACCCTGCTGGTTTAAGCGATAGGCCGTATAGCAAGGCGGCTGATTTTTATCTTTTGCTGAAAATGACTGTGCTTGTGGTATTACCAGTTTAAGAGCGTTTTTTTCCTTATGCGTATTTTTATTAGGATATAAGCGTCTTATAATATGAACGGATGCAGCCAGAATCAGGCTTATTATAATTATCCATTTAACCCGAATAATTCGGGAATTAATCTGATGCGATGTATACCTTTTTGAAATTATAGACATTGTATGTTTCCAGTTTATGTTCGGGGTGTCTCACCCCGAAACTAATTGCTCACCGCTAGGTGTTTCGGCATGAGACATACCGAAACATAGCATAGAACTTCTTGTAGGGAAGGGGTTTATCCCCTCCCGAAAGTAGGGGCAGGTTTAAAACCTGCCCCTACAGTATAACAGGTGCTGTCGGATTCTCAAATCCGACAGCTAAACATGTTAAAACCTATTATATAAAATGGCTATTGAGTTCTCTTGTGAAAAAGATTATATTCTGTCATTCTTAAGGCCGTAGACCGAAGAATCTGCTCCCGTTATGCGAGCAGATTCTTCACTCCACTTCGTTTCGTTCAGAATGACAGCTAAGAAAATTAAACGGCTTTGGTTTCGGAGTCAACTCAATAGTCATTTTATATCAACATCAAATTTATTTACCAACTAAAATGTTAATGAATCCTATAATAAAGACGCTGTCTATAGACGGACGCACCCCTGTGCAGGTATACGAAAGCCTGCGCAGCGCCAGCATTGATTCATTTTTATTAGAAAGCGTAAAGACAAATCGTAAAACCGGCTCTTATTCTATCATTGCCGCTAATCCCTTTTTGATTTTCAAAAGCAAGGGAAAAAAGATAGAAATTATAACCCGTGATGAACATAAAGTTTTTTCTGGCAATCCGATAAAATACTTACAAAGATTAATGAAAGACTTTTATCAGCCGCCGGTTGCTGGTTATCCCCCGTTTTTAGGCGGAGCGCTGGGATATATAAGCTATGATATGGCGCATTTTATAGAGAGATTACCTTGCACCACATTGGATGATCTAAAGTTACCTGATTGCTATTTTGGTTTGGTTGATTCGGCGGTGGTATTTGATCGCTTAAATGATAAGATATTTTTGGCATCCTGCGGTCAGGGTGAGACAAATTTGCGTCTGGCCGGTCTTAAAGCTAAAAAAAACATACAATTTATGGTTGATATCTTATCTGATTTGCAAGGTACGGACGATACAGCGGAATCTTTACCGCTTGAGATAAATAATGATTGGGAATTAGGCCGCAAATTGGAATCCAATTTGACTCAAAGCGAATTTGAAAATATAGTGTTAGCCGCTAAAGAATATATTTGCGCCGGCGATATATTTCAGGTAAATTTGTCGCAGCGGCTGGTGAGTAAGGTAGAGGGAGATTATTTGTCTTTGTATAAAAGATTAAGGCGGATTAATCCGTCTCCTTTTGCCTGTTATCTGGAATTAGACGGGCTTAGCATAGCCGGTTGTTCGCCGGAGCGTCTGGTACGATTAAGCGGTAATACCGTAGATACGCGCCCGATTGCCGGTACGCGCCCCCGCGGAAATGATCATATAGAGGATAATGCGCTTTCGGCGGAACTTATTTTAAACGAAAAAGAGCGGGCTGAGCATATTATGCTGGTTGATTTAGAGCGCAATGATTTGGGGCGGATTTGTGAGTATGGATCGGTAGCTGTGGATGAGCTTATGGCAATCGAAGATTACTCGCATGTATTTCATATTGTATCTAATGTGCAGGGCAGATTAACCAAGGGGCGTGATTTTAGCCATGTTATAAAAGCCTGCTTTCCGGGGGGAACTATTACCGGTACGCCTAAAATCAGGTCAATGGAGATTATAGACGAGTTGGAACCCACCCGCCGCGGGCTTTATACCGGTTCTGTCGGCTATATCAGCTTTACGGGCGATATGGATTTAAATATCGTCATCCGCAGTTTCGTTATTAAGGACGCCAAGGCGTATATTCAGGCTGGCTGCGGTATTGTAGCCGATTCCGTACCGGAGCGTGAGTATTATGAAACATTATACAAGGCGCAAGCCTTAATTACCGCTTTGGAAAGCAACACAACATCTATTTAATCAACCGTCTTCAGCTTATTAAAGGGGGGCTTTATACGGCTTAACTTAGAAGCTTATTCAGCAGGTTGAGGCGGTTTGCAATTTATATAGCTCATTTGACAGGAACGCTGTTTTGCGCCCAAAATATAAAGCTCGCCGCACATCTTTTCACATTGTCCTCCCTGAAGCGCCGGTACGCTTAGTCTTACCATTATTATACTGCCGGCCGGTATCATCTGACCATAGGACGTATCCCGCGGAACTAAAGCGGTAACAGAGGTTTTATCCTCATCCAAAAAATATAGCGCCGATAAAGGGGAGCCATTAAGCGGAATAATGCCTTTGGGTACAATTTCCAGCCCGGGCTGTCTTACCGAATTTAGGACAAACACACTGCCGTCAGGATATTTTACCTTTACGGCCAGAGTCGGGGTACATTCACGCACCTGACAAGTTTCACTTGCACTCTTAGAACCCCAGGCTCCAGCAATATTCGTCATTACATGTTCAAAGAATTCAAACTGAATTTTATGGGAATGGATATCATGCTCCGTTCTAAAAATCCAGGTTTGCTGGTGAGGTAAGGTTAAGTCGCTATGCCATTGAATCCCTGCAAAGGCTTGAGAATTGGTAGCTGTAAATTTATATGGTACCTGATGTATGGAAACACACTGCGCCTGCACTATAGCCGTATTCAGCATCAGCACAGCTGCACATAAAAACAAAGCATATTTACTAAATAATTTGACTTTCATTGTTTCCCTCCTTAACATAAACTGCTTATTTAGGCTAATTTTGAGTTAAACGAAACAACTTGGCAGAACAAATATATTTTGTTGATTCCCCCTTTTTTTATATGCGTTAATTTATTGTAAAGCCCCCCGTTATTTTTTTTGCAAATATGGATTTGGTTTTGCGGTAATTCTTCCCGAAACCTATCCTGCCTTTTTTAGGATTGACGGACCTGTAAAAAGTCCCCACATGTTATTTCAATTTCTAACCCCAAAATAAATGTTGCGGTTCTATAAATCAAGCCCAATTATTTGCATTTCTTTTTTATGACCGTGTTGGGAATACCCCGGAGTTTGCTCCGGGAAGGCTTCATTGTATCTTTAGGGGCGGCGGCTTGTCCCAATATTGTTGACTTAAGCTTTATACTATAATGAAAAGCTCTTTTTTGTCTGTCATTCTTCAGCTTTCAGCCGAAGAATCTTACTCGCATATGTGAGTAGATTCTTCATTCCGCTTCGCTTCATTCAGAATGACAATTTACTTAACTTAACCTGAGTTCGACATAAAAGTTGTTGATTTTATTGTCTTGTAGGGGCGGGTTTGAAACCCGCCCCTACATCTGGAGGGGGACATGCCCCTATCCTAGGTAAATTTTATGTTAATTAAATCTACATAAAACATCAACTAGCTGATATATTAAAACATTTTAGTTTTTCTTATACCGAACTCACGTTAACTTAATGGCATTGAGGACAAGCCTCTCCCTTATATTAAACTCAGGTTAATTCACAAGGTATGACCTTCTGCGGTATATATTAAGGATTGTTAATATAAATGATATCAATTTATATATAAAAATGCAAGTAGAAAATAGATAGGCAGGTAAAGACTTCTCACTTATTATCAGAATATTGATTTTAGTATCAATAAATTGATATGCAATGATTTTTTTGGGGGGGTGTGCTGCCGGATTTGAGAGTCCGACAGCACATAGTTGGTAATGCTGTAGGCGGCGTCAGATTCTCAAATCTGACACTGATTGATGCTATTACTTGCTGTAGCCGCCGGCTTTTAAGCCGGCTTGTTAGGCCTACAAGGGCGGGTTTAAAAACCCGCTGCTACAAGAATAAAATGGAATTCCAATGTACTTTACTTACAATGCAGGCCGCATTCTTTTAATTCAGGGGACTCCCACCACCAGCGGCCGGCGCGTACATCTTCTCCCGTTTTTATAGCTCTGGTACAAGGACCGCAGCCTATACTGGGATAATTCTTATCATGTAAAGCATTGTAAGGCACATCGTTTGCTTTGATATAATCCCATACTTGCTTTTCAGTCCAATCCGCCAGCGGATTTATTTTAAATATCCCGCCGTGTGCATCGTCTATTTCCACTTTTTTCAGTTCGACTCTGGTTACGGACTGTTCCCTTCTTAATCCGCAAATCCAGGCGAAAAGGCTGGACAGCGCTCTGTTTAACGGGTCTATTTTTCTTATTTTACAGCATAATTTGCGCTCATTTATTCCTTTATAAAAAAGATTAGGACCGCCCTCGTCAATCATTTTCTCCAGCGCTTCCCTGTCAGGACACTGATATTCCAATTTTACATGGTACTTGTCTATGGTTTTTTCCATCAGATCATAGGTTTCCTGCGGGAGTCTGCCGGTATCCAGCGTAAAAATACGCGCTTTTGGATTAATTTTAATCAGCATATCGGTAAGAACCATATCTTCCGCCCCAAAACTTGAAGCCAGCGCCACCTTACCCGCAAATTTATCCAAAGCCCATTTTAATACATCCTCAGCTTCAGCATGTTCAATTTCTTCAGCTTCTTTAATCAATTCATTAGCCAAACTTTCACTAGACATATTCTATCTCCTATATATAGTTAATTGCTGTCATTTTTGATAAAGGATAACATGGAAAAAAGTTTTGTCAACCCCTTTGACTTAATCTGCGGAATTATATAGCTTTTAATTCTATAACGTGAGTTTGGTATAAAATTAGTTTAATTTATTTGTAAAAGAAAAAACCTTGAGGAACACTTTTTTCAAGAAGGGTTTACCCCAAGGTTTATCTTTACAAATAAGTTAATCAATTACACCGAACTCACGTTATACAGGTTAATGAATTGAATGCTTGTGATGCCTGTGATGATGGTCATTCTGCTCTTTTTCGGCGCTCTCCCAATGAGAAAGAGTCGTGCGGCTTTCATTCCTCTTCTTCCAGTAGGAAAATATAAATATAAGAGTGATTATAAACCATAACCCGCCGGCGCTAAACAGCATAGGTATTATGCTGAATCTAAGCTTTAAGTGTTTGTGCCACTGTTTTTCCAACTGAACTAAATCCACCTGGTATGTTTTTTCTAAGGCATCTTCCAATTGATTGTTTTTACTGTATTCATTAAGGAATTCATGAAATGATGCCTTGCCGTTTTTGGTTAATAGATATGAAACCAGATAAAAACTCTGGGCATAAGCAAGGCTTGCGGATTCAAAATCCATAGGGAATTTATTGGTCAATTCATCCAGCGGAATCAGAGAATTATTAACTATAGCAATAGTCATTGAGGTTATATACTCAATGCTCCATTCCTTGGATTCATACATAGCCAACCCTTCATTTAACCATTTTGGTATACGCTTTTGCCTGAAGGTATGTCCTAAGATTATGTGAGTCAGCTCATGTTTGAAGGTTCTTATCAGGTTAATATAATTAGTTTTCAGCGCTCGCGGCGAAAGAAGAATTATTAAGTTCAATTCGGAATAGGCCGTACCTACAGCCCATTTGGTACGCCATGGATGCGCTGGCTGCAATTTTTGAAATTCATCTCTGGAATCCGCCAGGTAAACCCTTATCTTATTATTATCCCGCATACCTAAATCATTACTTATTTTTTTTCTTATACTTTCTGCTTGTTGAATTATATCCGTCAACTCTTTTTCTTCTTTTGGATTATAAAAGAATGAAAAATTAGGCGTATCTTTTTGCTGATATTTACCCGCCCAAGCCAGCCCGCTTTGACAGAATAGAACGCATAAACAAATTATAACTCGGATATTTAACATATGGTCTAGTAGTTATTTTACCTGATTTCAAGATACAAGAGGCGGGTTTTAAACCCGCCTTTACAGGCCGACCTAAAGGTCGGCGTCTACAAGAGGGTAATCCGCCAAGTCTATCTATGTTTCGGGGTGTCCCACCCCGAAAGATACTCGCGAAATAACAATTTGTTTTGGCATGAGACACCTCGAAACATAAAGATTTGCAATGGTTGTACACCTCATCCCACCATTAAACAAAATCAAATTATTTCAGAATAGATAAATTTATCATTTTTTTATTTAATCCAGCTTTAATTGTGGCTATATATAGACTATTGATATAGATATTGCGCATATATTGCGTTGCTCGGATATTGACAGGAAAAGTGTTTTAAAATTGGGAACTTAAGTAAAAAAAATACAGCTCGGCTACTTGACACATAGTGGGATGCGGTGTATAATTTGACCATAAAGTGGCATGAAGTGGTAGATGATTGTGGTTCTTTAAAAAAATAGTTTAAAAATAGTAATATTTATCGGTAATTACCTCTCATGCGCTTTTTGTTTAGTATATAACTACCATTAGGTTATCACAGTGTAATCATGATTTCAAGTAGATATAGAGTGCAGAGGTTGGTTTTACTGAATATGGTTTGTTATAAAAAAAATAACAAAAAACGAAGTGATTACTTTTTAGGCGGCAACGCCAATGTTTAGTGGAAGCTTTGATCACAATATAGATAAAAAGGGGCGGGTAAGTATTCCTGCCAAATTCAGGGAAACCTTGGTTAAGAAATATGGTTCCAGGGGGATTACCTTGATTAACCACAAGGGATGCCTGCTGGTTTATCCTAAGAAAGTGTGGGAAAAAATGATTGAACAATGTGACTCATTGAATCCGTTTGATCCGAAAGTGCTTAATTTTCAGCGCAGTTTTTTTGCTATGGCGCATGAATTGGAAGTTGATTCTCAGGGCCGGGTTTTGGTGCCGTCGAAACTAAGGGATCAGGCCGGCTTGGAAAAAGAAGTGGTTATCGTTGGTTCCGCCAACAAGTTCGAGATATGGGATAAGGGCAGTTGGGAGGCGTTCTCTCTTAGCCCAGAGGGAGATGGTTGGGCTCTTGCCGCGCAAGTATTTAAGCCCCCCCAGGCTTGATGCGGTATGGAGTCCAGCCATGTCCCTGTCTTACAGGCGGAAATATTAGAATACCTTAACTGCAAACCCTCCGGCTGGTACCTAGACGGTACCTTGGGCGGCGGAGGGCACGCGGAAGCCATTTTGACTGCCAGCGCTCCCGACGGCAGACTGCTCGGAATTGATGCCGATGTGGAGGCTATAGAGCGCTGCCAGAAAAGACTGGCCGTATTCGGGCAGCGGGTTCTGCTGGTAAAAGGTAATTTTAAAGATTTAGATGAAATACTCATTGAGTATAAAATTGATTGCCTGGCGGGGATAGCGCTGGATTTGGGATTATCGTCAGATCAACTTGAAGATGCAGGACGGGGCTTTAGTTTTCAATCAGACGGGCCACTGGATATGCGGCAGGATAAAAGTCAGAAAGAAACAGCGGCGGATTTAGTAAATAAATTATTACAACCGGAATTAATAAATTTATTTACTAAATATGGAGAAGAAAGATTTAGTAAAAGAATCTCCAGAGCAATAATTAAGGCTCGCAGTGAAAACCCGATACAAAGCGCCCTTGGCTTAGCCGATATTATAAAAGGGGCTATCCCGAAGTCACATTATCCCCGCAGGATTCATCCGGCTACAAAATGCTTCCAGGCTTTGCGGATTAAGGTAAATCGTGAATTAGAAGGTTTAAGTGAGGCTGTTTTAACGGGAATCGACAAATTGGCCGCAGGCGGCAGAATTTGCGTGATCAGCTATCATTCTTTAGAAGATAGAATTATAAAGAGCGCATTTAGGCAAGTAAGCGGCATATGTAAGTGCCCTTCAGACTTTCCGGTATGTATATGCGGCAGCCGGGCTAAAATAAAAATTCTTACTAAAAAGCCGGTAGCGCCGACGGCTGCTGAACAGGCGCTTAATTCACGTTCACGCAGCGCTAAATTAAGGGTCGCTCAAAAGCTGCCGGAGGCAGCATAATTTAAATTTTATGTAGGGGAGTGGGCTTGTCCCCTCCCTCAATTTCGGGCGGGGACAAGCCCCAATGCCGTTGACTTAAGGTAATTGTCATTCTGAAGCGAAGCGGTGTGAAGAATCTGTCTACATATGCGAGCAGATTCTTCGGCCTCCGGCCTCAGAATGACAGGCTAAAAAGAGCGTTTCATTATAGTATAAAGTTTAACTTAATGGTATTGGGGACAAGCCCCTCCCCTACAGTTTAATAGAGCAATTTATGTTTCGGGATGTCTCATCCCAAAACATAAAAAAGGCAGCCTTGGCAGTTGGATAGTTGTGATTGATAGTATCTGGAGATAAAAAAAATGGAGCTGGCATATTTTGACCAAAATGTTGCATTAAATAGAGACAACGGCACATCCTGGGATAAATTTAATTACATTTATTTAATGGGCGTTATGTTGTGTGTTTTGCTGTTAGTGCTATATACATGGCGGGGCTTGTATTTTGGCAAATTACAATGCGATATAAGGGAAGCGGAACAAACCAAGGCACAGCTTATTCAAATAAACAAACAGTTAAGGCTGGAGAAAGCCAGTTTGGCTAATCTGCCGGAAATAGATAAACTGGCGAAAGACGAGTTAGGTTTAAGACCGCCCTTACCGGAACAAATTGTAATAGTAGAGCAAGAGGGGTGATCATGGCTTAGCGGGTAATCCATACAATCGGAGTAAGCCAAGCATGGAAAGCGGACTTCATAAAAACGGGCGGCGTAGATTGCTATTAGTGCAAATAGCTTTACTGCTGCCTTTAGCGCTGGTTGGCGTTCGTTTTTATGACTTACAGATTAGGCGTCATGATTTCTTTTACAATAAAGCCCAAAGACAATATCGGCATCGGGTAAAATTGGCCTGCCGGCGCTGAGCTGTTTTAGACCGTAATGGCAATGAACTGGCGGTAAGCGTTAATGTCGGTTCAATTTATGCGATTACCTCCCAAATAAAGAATAAAGCGCCGTTAAATAAATTGGCCGATATTTTAAATTTGGATGCAAAACAATTAAAAAATAAATTGAATAATAATCGAGATTTTGTTTGGATTAAGCGCCGGCTTAGCCCGAAACAAATAAATTCGGTTAAGGACTTAAATGTGACTGGTCTGGGATTTGTTACTGAAAACAGACGTTATTATCCTGAAAAACACTTAGCTGCCAATTTGCTTGGTTTTGTCGGTATGGATAATCAGGGCTTAGAGGGGTTGGAAAAATATTATGACGGCGGCCTAAGCGGTGATGCAATGTTACTGAATATAGCGAATTCCCAAAATATACAAAATGTATCTAATGTAACAGAAAGCGCTCAAGGAACTGATTTGGTGTTGACTATAGACAAAACCATTCAGTATATAGCTGAACGCGAACTTGCGCTTGCCTGTAAAAAATTCCAAGCCCGCCATGGCGTGGTGGTAATTATGCAACCCTATAGCGGAGAAATTCTGGCTCTTGCTTGTTCGCCAAGCTACAATCCAAATTCATTTAATAAATATACCCCGGAATCTTGGCGTAACAGGGCTATAACCGATGCTTATGAACCCGGCTCGGTTTTAAAAATGTTTATAGCGGCAGCGGCGTTGGAAGAAAAATTATTTACTCCCAAAGATAAAATATGGTGCGAACAAGGAGCAATTGATTTAGGCGGGCATACTATTCATGATACGGGTAATTATGGTTATTTAAGTTTTGGTCAGGTAATTGAATTATCCAGTAATGTAGGCGCTGTAAAAATAGGGCTGAGCTTAGGCAGAAAAAAACTTCACAACTATCTGCGCGGTTTTGGTTTTGGAGCGCCTACAGGTATTGACCTTCCCGGTGAAACCGGCGGGATATTAAGAACACCCGGACAATGGTCCAGCATATCCATAGGCTCTATTTCAATAGGTCAGGAAATAGCGGTTACTCCCTTGCAATTGGTCAGCGCCGTATCTGTAATAGCCAATGGGGGCCGTCTGGTTAAACCCAAGGTGGTCAAACAGTTTAAGCAAAATGAAAATATAAATTTAGACCGGTTGATCTCCCCGAAAACCAGCCGGTCAATAAAATCAATCCTTGTTAATGCCGTAAGGCATGGAACCGGTAAACATGCAGCCCTTGCTCAATATGATGTAGCCGGTAAAACAGGCAGCGCCCAAAAAGCGGATTTACTTCACGGCGGTTATGCTAAAGATAAATGGGTAGCCTGGTTTTTGGGTTTTGTACCGGCCAACAGACCGCAGCTTGCGATGGTGGTAATGCTGGATGAACCGCAAAAGGGCAGATGGGCGGCTGATGTAGCGGCTCCGGTTTTTGCGCGTATTGCTCAGCCTGTATTAAAATATATGGGAGTTTCACCCGATCAGAATAAAATAGAATTAAGAAGGGTTAAATCAACCCAAAAGACAATTAAACTGGTTAAAAATAATGCTTTTACTGCTACTGGCAGTAAAGTCGTTAGTTCCAGTGGAAATAAGTTGAAAAAAGTAGTATTGCCGGATTTGATGGGCAAAAGTTTGCGCAGGGTAATGACGGAATTAGCGGCAAAAGGAGTACGGCTTGATTTTGAAGGCTCCGGGAAAGCAGTACAGCAGCGCCCTATGCCTGGAGCAAGGGTTGCCCCGGGTAGTACATGTCGGGTTAGATTTACTGCCTTGTATCAAGAAAAACAGCGGGTAAAGCAGTAATTTATGTTTATGTTTCGGTATGTCTCATGCCGAAACAATTGCTCACCGCTAGGCGTGTTTCGGGGTGAGACACCCCGAAACATACATAAGTTTGTGGTAAAACAGGAACTCTGATTAAATAGCCAAAGAGTATTAATAATTAGAGCCTGTGTTTTATGGATGCAAGACATCCAAAATAAAGAGAGAGGCGTCAGCAGGAACAATTGGGGGAGGAAAAAGTATGAAATTTACGGAGCTGGTAAAAGGAATAACTTATAGCCGCATTATCGGAGATGCTGATATAGATATCGGCGGGCTGGCCTATGATTCACGTAGTGTCTGCCCGGGCGATCTATTTATATGTATACAAGGTTTTACGGAGAATGGACACGATTATATCCGCCAAGCCCTCGTACGGGGAGCGGCAGCAGTTGTTATAGAAGAAGGTCATGAGATTCCCAAGCAGGCATCTTGTGTTTTGGTAGTACCTGATAGCAGACAGGCTCTGGCTTTATTGGCAAATAATTTTTATAATGAGCCTTCTTCAAAATTAAAGCTGATAGGCGTAACCGGTACCAATTGAAAAACCACCACTTCCTACCTTATAACATCCCTCCTAAGGGCTGCCGGATATAAAGTCGGTCTGATTGGTACTATTGGTTATAATATTGGCGAGAAGGTGCTGCCCGCTTCCCGTACCACTCCTGAAGCATTGGACTTGCAGAGACTGTTAAATGATATGGTCGATGCGGGAATGGATTATGCCGTAGTTGAGGTATCATCTCATGCTTTGGAGTTAGAAAGAGTGGTTGGCTGTAAATTTGCAGGCGCTGTGTTTACCAATATAACGCATGAGCACCTGGATTTTCATCATACGATAGATAACTACGCATGCGCCAAACAAAAATTGTTTGCCCAGTTGGATAAAGATGCGTATGCAGTGATTAATATGGATGACGCCTTCGCAGGGCATATGCAAGAGGCAACCGAAGCGGAGGTGTTCGGATATGGGACAAAAGAGAGCTGCCAGTTGAATGTGCGCAAGTATAATAGCTCTATGGAGGGCATATCGGCTACCCTAAATACCCCCCGGGGAAGCTTTGCCCTCCATTACCCCTTAGTTGGAGAGTATAATTTGTATAATATTCTGGCTGCTGTAGGGGTAGCCTTAAATGAGGGTATTTCTCCAGAAGACATAAGTAAGGGGACGGCCAATTTTAAACAGGTGCCGGGTAGGTTTGAAAATATTAAAAATGATCATGGATTCGGAATAATCGTTGATTACGCTCATACTGATAATGCCTTATACAATTTACTAAATGTAGCTAATAAACTATGCGACGGCCGCTTAATTACAATATTTGGCTGCGGCGGAGAACGAGATACGGATAAACGCTCTAAAATGGGAGCTGTCGCCGGAGCATTAAGTGATTTTAGTATCGTTACTACAGACAATCCAAGAGGAGAAGACCCTATGCAGATTATAAATCAGGTAAACCAAGGAATCAAAAAGACAGTATCAAATGATAATGATTACATGATATGCCCCGACCGCTTTTGGGCTATTCATCAAGCTATAAATATGGCTAAACCGGGGGATCTGGTGGTTATTGCAGGTAAAGGACACGAGGATTACCAAAGTTTAGCCGATAAGAGTATTTACTTCGATGATCGCGAGGTAGCTTGTCAGTTGTTAGAGCAGATATGCTAGCGGATTATTGTAGATGCCGGCCTTTAGGCCGGCTGTCGCTTACGCTGGTCTTAAGGTTTGTTTTGTACTTAAGTTGATTTGTGGCGTCTATGTTTCGGGGTGTCTCACCCCGAAACATAGAATCTGACGCCTGCCAGACTGTCGGATTTTTAGAATCCGGCAGTCACAAACTTTAAGTATAAAACTAGGTTATAATACCTATTATAGAAACATAAATGGAATTTCCTATACGATTAAATTACGGGGTTTAGGTGCATGATAATGAAACTTAATTATATAATTAGCTAGAGGCATGAAATGTTATATCACCTGCTTTATCCCCTGCATGAGACCTATACGATATTTAATGTTTTTAAATACATAACCTTTAGAACGACTTATGCAACACTTACTTCGCTAATTTTTAGCTTTATTCTTGGTCCCTGGTTGATTGCCAAGTTAAAACAAAGATATCCCGCAAACGGCAGTATCAGGGAATATGTGCCCGAGACACACCACGCTAAAGCAAAGACCCCTACTATGGGGGGTATATTAATCCTAATCTCCATATTTGTCCCCACGCTTTTGTGGGCAAACCTGACCAATATATATATTTGGATAGTATTGGGGGTTACATTTTGTATGGGAATTATAGGTTTAATTGATGACCACCTAAAACTTAAGCATATCGGTCAAAAGGGTCTAACTATAACTCAAAAGCTTATATGGCAAAGCTTGGTAGGCTTTACCGCCGTTTTTTTGCTGATGTATTTTTCTTTATCCGATAAACTTACCACATCTGTACCGGTGCCGTTCTTTAAAGATATTTATCCTAATTTAGGCTGGTTGTATTTGCTATTCTGGATGCTGGTAATTGTAGGTACTTCAAATGCAATCAATCTAACCGACGGTTTGGATGGCTTGGCTATAGGGCCGGTAATTATTGCCACACTGGCTTTTTTGATCCTTACCTATTTATCAGGGCATGTTAAATTTGCCCAATATCTAATGATTCCGCATATTAAGGGCAGCGGTGAGCTTACTATTTTTTGCGGCTCAATGCTGGGAGCGAGTTTAGGATTTTTATGGTTTAATGCTTACCCCGCCCAAGTGTTTATGGGAGATATAGGTTCCCTTGCGTTGGGTGGAGCGCTGGGTACAATTGCCGTTATCAGTAAACACGAATTATTATTGGTTATTATTGGCGGTGTTTTTGTTATGGAGGCAATGTCGGTAATTATTCAGGTGGCTTCTTTTAAGTTAAGCGGCAAACGAGTGTTTCGTATGGCGCCTATCCACCACCATTTTGAACTTAGGGGTTGGGCTGAGCCTAAAATCATCGTAAGGTTTTGGATTATAGCTATTATTTTTGCTTTGATTGGCTTGAGCGCTTTAAAATTAAGATGAAGCAGTCATCTTGGGAGGGGAAAAAAGTGACTATCGTGGGGTTGGCTAGAACAGGTTTGGCAGCGGCAAAGGCGTTGTTGGCAAAGGGCGCCAAAGTTACCATAACTGATAGCGAGGTGGAGGAAAAGTTACGTAACTACATGCAGCAATTGCCGCCGGAGGTAGAGTTTCGTTTAGGCGGGCACCCTGATGAGGTTTTTACGGATGCCGATGTTATTATTCCAAGCCCGGGAGTACCTTTAAATATTGCGCCAATTGTACAGGCGCAAGCGGCCGGAATAAAAATAATGAGCGAGATAGAGCTGGCTTATCGCTTTACCGAAGTCCCTATTATCGGGATAACCGGCACTAACGGAAAAACCACTACCACCACAATTATCGGTCAACTACTGAATGCGGCAGGCAAAAAAACATTTGTAGGCGGAAATATCGGCGTACCATTAGTAGAAGAAGCGCTGTCTCCGTTTAAGAAAGATTTTTGGGTAGCCGAGCTAAGCAGTTTTCAGCTTGAATCCATTATTTTATTCAGACCCCATATTGCCGTATTGTTAAATGTAACTCCGGATCACCTTGACCGTTACAATTCTTTTGAGGAATATCTTTACGCTAAAGCTCAAGTATTTTCAAACCAAACTCCTGATGATTTTGCAGCGCTTAATGCGGATGATGAGCTAGTGGAAAAATTGGCGCCTACGATTCGCGCAAAAAAAATATTTTTCAGCCGCCGCAAAAAAGTAGATGAAGGAACGATGATCAGAAATAATTGGATTGTAGGTCGTTTTAATGGACAAGAGACCAAAATTTGTTCTTTAAAGAAAATAAGGCTTAAAGGCAAACATAATCTGGAAAATCTGCTGGCCGCAGCAGCAGTAGGCATGGTATGCGGGATAGCGCCGGAAGTAATCGCTAAGTGTTTTGAAAAATTTGAAGGATTAGAACATCGGCTGGAGCCGGTAGCTAATATTAAAGGCATACAATTTGTAAATGATTCTAAAGCTACTAATATCGGAGCGGCTATTAAATCCTTAGAAAGCTTTGATACGCCTGTTATTCTGATTGCCGGCGGTAAAGATAAGGGAACTGATTACGCTCCATTAGTAAGGATGATAAGGCAAAAGTGCAAAGAGGTGATTTTAATAGGGCAGGCAAAGAATAAAATCAGGCAGGCTCTGGGAGGTTTTAAGATTATAAAAGAGGCCGAAACGCTTGAAGATGCGGTAGGCATGGCCTTTGCCGATGCTGAGTTGGGAGAAGTGGTCTTATTATCGCCGGCATGTTCCAGCTTTGATATGTTTATAGACTTTGAGCATAGGGGCAAGGTTTTTAAAGAAGCCATAAACGCACTAATATAAGTGCGTAAGCGCCCCAATTATGGATGTTTCTATAATAGGCGGTTTAAGCGTGTCATTCTGAGGCCGGAGGCCGAAGAATCTACTCACGCAAGCTGTAGATTCTTCACTACGCTCCGCTTCGTTCAGAATGACAATGATCTTAAGTCTACGTCTATATTTCGGGGATGAGACATAGAAACATAGAGAGCTGTCATTTTTAAGGCCGTAGGCCGAAGAATCTACTCGCATACGGGAGCAGATTCTTCACTCCACTTCGTTTCGTTCAGAATGACAAACATAAGACCTATTATAGAAACATAAACAATAAAACCATGAAGAAAAAACAGTCTCCGCCAACAACTAAGTCGGACAGAATGTTGCTTTCTATTACCTTGACTTTATTAGGTATAGGGGTAATCATGGTTTACAGCGCTAGTATGCCGATAGGCCAAGCTTGGCACGGGAATGGTTATTACTACTTAAATCGTCAGTTAATAAGATTGGGACTGGGGTTTTGTTTTATGTTTGCCGGTATGAATATTAATTATACTTGGTGGAGGAAATTAATTTATATAATTTTACCGGTAAGTTTTGTTTTATTATTAATGGTGTTATTCTCGCCGCTGGCCAAAGTTTCAAACGGAGCAAGGCGCTGGCTGGAATTGGGCGGCTTAAGTTTTCAGCCTATTGAACTGGCCAAATGGGCGCTGGTGGTTTTTTTGGCTCACAGTCTGGTTAAGCTTAAGAAAAACGATTCAAATGCGCGGCTTAATACAAAGCTTAAACAATTAAAAATGAAACCGGCAGGTAAACAAGACGGCGGTATTTACCCTCTAACAGTTTTCTTTGTTTTGGCCGGTATGTGTATATTGGTAGCCTGCCAGCCTGATTTGGGGAATTGTCTTATTATGGTAGCGCTGGCCTTTTTGCTGTTTTTTATAGCCGGTATAAAACTAAAATATTTAGCGTCCCTTGCGCTGGTTTCATCACTTGGGTTTCTACATTTAGTTTTTAGACTGGGCTATACACAGCGGCGTATTGTAACCTTTTTAAACCCTTGGCGTGATTCGAGTAATGCCGGTTTTCAGCTTACTCAATCCTTTTTGGCTATTGGAAGAGGCGGGCTTACCGGCGCGGGGCTTGGAGCCAGCCAGCAGAAAATGTTTTATTTACCTGAGGCGCATACTGATTTTATTCTGGCTATTATGGGTGAAGAATTGGGTTTTTTAGGTATGTTTTTACTACTTGTTTTATTTGGCTTATTAATCTGGCGCGGCGGAGTGATTGCTCGAAGCGCTAAAGATGCCTTCGGCGCTTATCTGGCGGCGGGTATTATTACGCTTATTGGTTTGCAGATTGTGGTTAATATGGGGGTTGTAACCGGATTATTACCCACTAAGGGTTTACCTCTGCCGTTTATAAGCTACGGCGGTTCCGCCTTGGTGATAAACATGCTGGCTGTCGGTACGCTGCTTAATATATCTAAGTATAATAAAGCATCTTTTAAAAAAGCCGGCGGGATGATTCGGTATAGCAATATATGAGGTGGATAATTGCCGGCGGCGGTAGCGGCGGACATTTGTATCCCGGGGTTGTCATAGCTTGCCGCTTAAGAAAAATGATACCGTCTGCTGAGATACTTTTTGTGGGTCACGGACGCAAATTGTCCGAGGGGATATTAAAAAAAGAAGGCTTTAAATTTAAAGAAATAAGAGTCAGTAAGATAAAGGGGCAGTCAATGCCGGGTAAATTAAAAACTGTAGGCGGTATCCCTTCAGCCTGTATGCAGGCGCGCTCTATTATAGACTCATATGACCCGCAGGTTGTTTTGGGCGTAGGCGGATACAGTGCAGGGCCTGTTGTACTTACCGCTGCTCTTATGAATAAGCGTTCATATATTCAGGAACAAAACGTCTTTCCCGGTTTGACTAATCGTATATTGTCTTACGTGGTTAAAAAGATTTTTATATCTTATGAAGCCAGCGCGGATTTTTTTCCCAAAGATAAACTCATATATACAGGGAATCCGGTTAGAGAACAGATAATAAATTTACCTGACAGGCGGGATGCCCTTTTGAGTTTTGGTTTGGATACTGATAAATTTACTGTATTGGTATTCGGCGGCAGTCAGGGCGCTCATAAAATAAACAAAACTGTAACAGATGCCCTGGCGGAACTATCCGGGCAGAATGAAAAATTACAGATTCTTCATCAAACCGGAGAGCATGATTTTAAAGAGGTTAAGGCTGCATATGAAAAATATAATATAAAATCATACGTATCTGCCTTTATATATAATATGCCGAGCGCATATGCCTGCGCCGATGTACTTATCTGCCGGGCTGGGGCAACCAGTTTAGCGGAAATAACGGTATGCGGTAAACCCGCTTTACTCATTCCTTATCCATATGCAGCTAATAATCATCAATTAAAAAACGCAGAAGTATTAGCAAACAAAGGCGCTGCACAAATCATGTTGGATAACCGCTTATCAGCGCCAGCGGTAAGCCGGTTTATTTTGGATATCATGCAGCAGCCCGGGAAGTTAGAGTATATGTCCAGACATAGTCGGAAATTGGGTAAGCCGCATGCCGGAAAAAAAATTGTAGAATATATCTTAGGTGAGCTGGATTATGTTAAACAGAATTAAGCATATTTATTTTGTGGGTATCGGCGGTATCGGTATGAGCGGAATTGCGGAATTACTGCTTAATCAGGGTTATCAGGTGAGCGGCTCTGATATCAAAAAAAGCGTCATTACCGACCGGCTTGGCCATTTAGGGGCGCAAATATATATCGGACACAGGGCCTCGCAGATAACCGGTGTGGACGTATTGGTAATCTCATCTGCTGTATTAGCCGACAATCCTGAAGTACAAGCGGCCAAAAGGCGGCTTATTCCGGTAATCCCGCGGGCGGAGATGTTAGCTGAGCTTATGCGCTTTAAGTATGGCATAGCCATAGCTGGCACACACGGTAAGACCACCACTACGTCAATGGTGGCTACAGTTTTAGCCCAAGGCGGATTAGACCCCACTATTGTTATCGGCGGCAGGTTGAACAGTTTAGACAGCAACGCCAAATTGGGCGCCGGTGAATATCTGGTGGCTGAAGCCGATGAAAGCGACGGCTCTTTTTTAAGGCTTACGCCGACTATTGCAGTAGTTACCACTATTGATGCGGAACATCTGGATCATTACGGCTCTTTGGAAAACATTAAAAAGGATTTTATCCGATTTATAAATAAGGTTCCCTTTTACGGAACTGCGGTTTTATGTCTGGATGAGAAAAATATTCAGGATATTATTCCTGAGATTGAAAGAAAATATATTACCTATGGTTTAAATACTCAGGCGGATATTATGGCTGAGCATATAAATTTTAGCGAATTCTACAGCGGGTTTGATGTAATATACAAACAAAAAAAAGTGGGTTCCATTAAGGTTAATGTACCTGGCTTACATAATGTATATAATTGCTTGGCGGCAATAAGCGTGGGTTTGGATTTGGGAGTAGAATTTAGCAGTATAAAAAATGCGTTACAGGATTTCACCGGACCGGACAGAAGGTTTCAGCAGATTGCCGATATCAATAATATTATTATAATTGATGATTATGCTCATCATCCGGTGGAGATTAAAGCTACCCTGCGGGCGGCCAAACGCGGCTGGAACAGGCGGACGGTAGTCATTTTTCAGCCGCATCGATACAGCCGCACCAAGGACTTGCTGGATGATTTTTTTACCGCATTTTATCAGGCTGATATATTGATAGTAACCGATATTTATGCAGCGGGCGAAAAACCGCTGGCAAAAGTTTCAGCCAAACAAATCGCCGATGGTATCAGAGAACACGGACACAAAAACGTAGTTTTTATCCCGAAAATGGATGATGTTTTATCTCATGTATGGGGAATAATAAAGTCTGGAGATATGGTTTTAACCCTTGGAGCTGGAAATATCGGCGAGCTGGGTTATAAGATAAAACATAAAATGGAGACAGAAGTATGATGAATGCTCCAGTAATATATCAAGATATTAAAAATTCGATGAAGAGTGTCGGAATAGGCGGACGCGTATTGTTTGACGAGCCAATGTCTGATTACACTTCTATGAAAGTCGGCGGTCCTGCTCAAATTATGGTATTTCCCCAATCATTGGATGATTTAATTTCAATTAATGAATTTGTTTGTCAGCATGAAGTTCCTCTTGTTATATTGGGCGGCGGCACTAATTTGTTAATTAAGGACGGCGGTGTTTCGGGAGTTGTATTATGCTTAAAAGAAGGTTTTAACGGGATTGCCCGCAAGGGTAATAATCTGCTGTTACAAGCGGGCGTTAAACTGCCGATGGCGGTAAATTTTGCTTTGGAAGAAGAGCTTTCAGGTATTGAATGCCTGGCCGGTATACCGGGTACAGTCGGCGGCGCCCTATATATGAATGCCGGAACCAAAGAAGGCTCTATCGGCCAGGTCATAGAAGAGGTAAAAGTGCTTACCAGCGACTATCAATTAAAAATATTAAATAAAGAACAATTAACCTTTGGTTATCGTAAAAGTTCGCTGCCGCATGGCTCTATTTTATTGGAAGCAAAACTTAAACTTGAATTTAAACCAAAGCAGAAAATACAGGAAAAGATTGACAAGATTTTATCCAAACGCTTAAAAACCCAGCCCATTGGGGAAAATAGCGCCGGTTGTATATTTAAAAATCCGGGAAAAAATCATGCTGGAAAACTTATAGAAAGCGTAGGTCTTAAAGGATACAGCATAGGCGGGGCCCAAATCTCACAAAAACATGCAAATTTTATTATAAATAACGGCAGCGCTTGTGCCGGGGATATATTGCAGCTTATTTCTTTGATTAAAAAAAGGGTTTGGGAAGAAAAGGGATTTTGTTTGGAAGAAGAGGTGATCATCATTGGCGAAGAAAAATTATCACAAAAACAAAAAAACAGGCTACAGAAAAACAAAGTCTAAATATACAAAACGCAGGCAGCTTATATCGATAAAATACTTTCTGCTAATGATATTGATCGGTTTTCTAGGTTATGGAAGTTTTTGGGGATATGAATCTATCCGCCAATTACCGTGTTTTGATATTTCAAAAATTCATATAGAACAAAATAAACTGTTTAATGATACTGAAATTTGTAAACTGGCTGGATTGAGCTATCAGCAAAATATTTTTCAGGTAGATACAAATAAATTAAAAGAACGAATTGAAAAACAGCCCTATATTAAAAATGCAGTTGTATACAAACAACTGCCCTCTACTATTCATATTGACTTACAAGAGCGGGTAAAATTTGCTTTAGTTAATGCTGGCGCTTTATTTATCGTAGATGATGAGGGTGTGGTTTTAGAAAAATTAAACAAAAGACCATGGCCTAATTTACCGATTATAAGCGGAGTAAGCTCAAGTGAACTAAAAATAGGTTACCGATCGCCTTCTAAGGCCTTAAATGAGGGGATTAACATATTAAAACAACTGCAAAAGGCAAATTTAATTAAAAATGTATCTGAAATTAATGTAGCCGATATATTCAATCCGATGTTTTATACCCTAAGCGAGGGCGTGGAAATACGTTTGGGAGACGGGCAAATAAAACAAAAACTGGTCTATATGAAAAGTGTCTGGCGACAACTTAACGCCAGAATTAAAGAAGTTGAGTCATTGGATTTACGTTATCAGGATATGGTAGTGGTCAGGTTTAAAGAGTTTGGGAATATAGTTTAATTGCAGATATTGCAGCCGCCGGCCTTTAGGCCGGCCATAAGTTAAAATTTTGTCATTTTTGAACGCAGCGTAGTGAAGAATCTGTATACGTATACAGATTCTTTGGCCTTAAGAATGACAGCTGTTAAAGATTTTCTGATGTTCAAAAAAGGATCGGGATGTGGCTAAGAAAGAACAAAACAGTATAATTACCGGGTTAGATATAGGGACAACCAAAACCTGTGCGGTTATTGGTGAAGTTGGCGAGGATAACCGGATACACATAATAGGTTTTGGCTCCAAGCCGTCTAAAGGTTTGCGGCGGGGAGTGGTGGTTAATATAGACAGTACGGTACGCTCTATTCTGGGAGCGGTACAAGAGGCTCAGGATATGGCTGGAGTGCAGGTGGAATCGGTTTATGCGGGTATTGCCGGCAGTCATATCAAAGGATTTAACAGCCGCGGAGTGGTAGCTGTAGCCGGCAAGGACCGCGAAGTTACAGAAGAAGACGTAAAAGGCGTGATTGAGGCGGCTTCAGCCATTAATATTCCCTTAGACCGTCAGATTATTCATGTGATTCCGCAGGAATTTATTGTGGATAATCAGGATGGCGTAAAAGAGCCAGTCGGTATGTCTGGCGTGCGGCTTGAGGCTGAGGTGCATATTATAACCGGAGCGGTTACGTCTGTTCAGAATATTATAAAAAGCGTATTAAAAGCGGGACTGGATATTGAGGAATTAGTGCTGGAGCAGCTAGCCTCCAGCGAAGCAACCTTAGAGGCGGATGAACAGGAACTGGGTACGGTTTTGGTTAATATCGGCGGCGGAACTACTGATTTGAGCATTTTTATTAACGGCAGCGTGGCGCATACGTCTGTGCTTTCCTTAGGCGGCGATCATTTTACCAACGATATATCAGTAGGATTACGCACTCCTGTAGCTGAAGCTGAGAGTATTAAGTGTGAATACGGCTGCGCGCTGGCCAATATGATTTCAGACGGCGAGAATATAGAGGTGCCCAGCGTGGGAGGAAGGCCGCCGCGCCAGCTTTCCAGACAGGTGCTCTGTGAAATAATAGAACCGCGCGCCGAGGAAATTTTTACGCTGATTGATCAGGATATATCCAATTCGGGTTACAAACATCTGGTAGCCGGCGGTATGGTGTTAACCGGCGGGGCGTCTGTTATGGAGGGGCTGCCGGAACTGGCCGAGCAAATTGTGGGACTGCCCATACGCAGAGGCTATCCGCAGAATATAGGCGGTCTGGTGGATGTGGTGAACAGCCCGCTTTATACTACAGCCGTAGGGCTGGTACTCTATGGCGCCAAAAAGGGCTGGCCGGCGGGAGCCAAACGTTTTAGAAACAATGTCGGCAATGGACTGCTTCAGCGTATAACCAAGCATATGAAAAGTTGGGTAAGCAGTCTGGCTGTTTTTTGAACTTATTGCATCTTGCGGTGCGAACTAGTACAGTATTTTATTAAAAAGGACTCCTTACTTGTCATTCTTAAGGCCGGAGGCCGAAGAACCTGCTCGCATATGTGGGCAGATTCTTCACTACGCTTCGTTTCGTTCAAGAATGACAAAATCGAATGTATTTTTTTTTATTGAAACGCTGTAATAGCTCTTGTAGCTGCCGGCCTTTAGGTCGGCCAAGGGGCGGGTTTAAAAACCCGCTGCTACATTTTTTTCTATACAACAAACACATTAAAACAAACAGGGCAAACAAGGGGGCTAGTAAAAAAATGATAGAATTTATTGAAGTAGAAGACGGCCCTAAAATAAGGGTTATTGGAGTCGGCGGCGGCGGTGGAAATGCTGTAAACCGGATGTTAGCATCCAATTTGCAAGGGGTGGAGTTCATAATTGCTAATACCGATATTCAGGCTTTGGAGGCTTCCCCCGTGTCCAAAAAAATTCAACTAGGCAGCAGACAAACCAAAGGTTTGGGCGCCGGAGCAGACCCTATGATCGGGGCTAAGGCTGCTGAGGAAAGTTCTTAAGACATTTTGGAATACCTGTCGGGCGCTAATATGATTTTTATCACTGCGGGTATGGGCGGCGGTACCGGAACAGGCGGCGCGCCTGTTATTGCTCAATTGGCAAAGGAATTGGGAGCTTTGACAGTCGGCGTAGTTACCAAGCCGTTTTTATTTGAAGGCCGCACAAGAATGCAACAGGCCGATAATGGGTTAAAAGAATTAGAACAGGTAGTAGATAGTCTGATTACTATTCCCAATCAAAAGTTATTTAATATTACAGTCGAGCAGACCATCTTAGACGATGCTTTCAGACTGGCGGATGATGTGTTGCTGCATGCTATACAGGGAATAGCCGATTTGATAACCTCGCATAGTTTTATCAATCTGGATTTTGCCGATGTTAAAACCATAATGTCAGAACGCGGAACGGCTATTATGGGTATGGGAGTTGCCAAAGGCGAGCGTCGTGCGATTGAAGCCACCAAGGAGGCGATTTCATGTCCATTACTTGAGGATGCCAAGATTGACGGGGCGCGAGGAATTCTGTTAAATATTACCGGCGGACCTAATTTAACCCTGCATCAGGTAAATGAAGCGGCTTCAATAATATATGATGCCGCACATAAAGACGCTAATATTATTTTTGGAGCCGGCAAGAGGGAAGAGCTGAAAGACACTATTAAAGTTACGGTAATTGCTACTGGTTTCGGAGCGGAAAAAAAGGAAATAGAACAAGTAAACAGACCGATTGACTTAAGAAAGTATAATAAAATGGCAAAGAAAAAAATATCAGGACGCCCGGTTCAGACAGAAATAACGGGCGGTGATTTTAAGACTTATGTACTTAATAAAGAGGATTTGGATATCCCTGCCTTTTTAAGAAGGAAGATGGATTAACTCAAATCATTCTTGCAGCCGCCAACCTTTAGGTCGGCGTCAATATGCGGGTTCAAAAATCCGCAGTTACTCACAAAGACGGAGCAAGTTAATTTGTGGATAAGCTGTTAATGCTTATATGTCAATTTTATCAATAAAGATAAAATGTCCTTTAGCGCAGTATCATATATTCGGATTGCTGACTTGGCAAAGCGATACAAATCAACTAGTTATACTTTAGCAACTTTTAGTTTTATCCTTTCTGCTCGGAATCAAAACACGTACCATCTTTATCCACATAAATTTTGGTGATAAGCTGTTTATCTTGCAGGGCTATTCATTTCCGCTGAAAGAATGCTTGTTTTCCGTGTTTTTACTGATTTTAATATAAAAGATTTTAAGAACAGACAATAGGTCTTTATTCTTACTTTTTCGTACGTAATATTAGTTAAGTAATCACATGCGCTTACAAAAATGCCAGCCCATCTGATGTGTATTGTGCATACATTCTACACATTTAAGCCACTCAAAACTGCGTACCGATATGATCTCATCTTTATCCCAGCCGATACCAAAATGAATATGCGGCAGGCAAATTCCGCCGCACTGTACCTGGCGTCCGTATATTTTGGAATGCGCCTTCACTATGTGCGGAAATACTCGCGTATGGCGCCTCATGTGTACTAAATCCGGCGTAATTTTAGCCCCGTGCGGCAAGATTAACTTAACATCCTTATTATGCAGCGCTGATACAAGCCGGCTGACCATATGCGGCGGAATATTACTGAAAAAAGCCCAATCAGATTGCCTTAAGTGTCTTTCGATCTCCATAATAGAATCAGCCGTCGGTAATATTGACCCCAAAAGCAACCCGTCATGATTATCATGCGCCCGTATATTGGAACGCTTACTGCAAGTTAAACATTTGGTTACTGTAATGGCGCTTATATCATATATTTCATTTTCATCCCATATTAGATCAAATATCACCCGGGAAGTGCTGATACTCCCGACATACATAGTATGTCCATGATAGGTGGCCTTAATACGATTTTTCACCCTTTTTACATTGGGCAGCAAGCCTTCTGAAATATCGCAATCCTGCGGTAATTGAATACTGACCTTCTTACTCCCCAAATAAGGGGCGACTTCAACCAATATATTGGGAGGCGGATCATAAATTTTTATACTGTAAGACCTTTTAATAGCTTTTTGAATCGCCTCTACGCCCTGCTCTATACCATAAGTCTCACCAGTTTTCAATGTAAATAAATTTCCCAACATATTTGTTCAATCCTTCTTTTGTTAATGCTATGTTGCTTCCTGATTTTTAAATTGCAGATCATAAAGCCTTTGATAAACGCCTTTGGCGCTCAAAAGCTCATCATGTCTGCCCATTTGTACAATCCGCCCCTTATCAATAACTACAATTTGATCGGCATGTGTAATAGTGGACAAACGATGTGCAATAACCAGAGTAGTCCGGCCGCACATCAGTTCTTTAAGCGCTTTTTGTACCAAGCGTTCCGATTCGGAATCAAGTTCTGATGTGGCCTCGTCTAAAATTAAAATTTTGGGGTTCTTTAATATTGCCCGAGCAATAGTAATCCGCTTACGCTGCCCGCCAGAGAGCCTGACCCCGCGCTCTCCAACTATTGTATCATATCCTTCAGGCATATCCTCTATAAAATGATCGGCATAAGCCGCTTTAGCCGCTTTTTTGATCTCCTCTAAAGATGCGTTCTGACGACCATAGGCAATATTACCCGCCACCGTATCATTAAACAATATGGTTTCCTGAGTAACCATTGCAATTTGTTAACGCAGGGATTTTAGTCTTACGTTCTGTACATCATAACCGTCAATAGACACCTTCCCCCGCGACACATCATAAAAGCGCGGAATCATATCTACCAGCGTAGACTTACCCGCTCCGCTCAAGCCCACTAAAGCCACTATCTGACCCTTGTTTACCGCCAAATTAATATCCTTTAACACCGGCTCACCGCCGTTATAACTGAAATATACATTTTTAAATTCTAATTTTTGCTTAAAATCCGGCAGAGTAACCGCAGATTCTTTATCCTTAATATCAAGCGGAGTATCCAATATCTCAAATACACGTTCTGTAGCCGCCATGGCATCCTGGAACACATTGTGCATTTTACTCAACTTACGTATAGGGCTGTAGAGCATAGCCACCGCCGCCAAAAAAGAGAAAAATGTACCGGGCGTAGTATTACCAGAAACAACCTGCATTCCCCCGTACCAAAGTACAACAGCCAAACCAATAGCGCCTAAGAATTCCATTAGCGGCGATAATATCTCATCAGCCGCCACAGCTTTCATTTTGATCTTGTATAATTTCTCGTTTTCCTTAGCAAAACGCTCGTTTTCATAGTCTTCCATAACAAAGGCTTTAACTATTTTATTACCGGTAAAACCCTCTTGTAAAATGGTATTTAGTTTAGCCAATTTTTCCTGATCTTTGCGGCTTAATTTTCTAAGACGCCTCCCTATTTTTTTGATTGGCCAGATAATTATCGGCAAGAGTACAAAATATATGCTGGCCAGCCGCCATTCACGATAAAAAACAACCGTTAAAAGCGCCATTATCGTAAAAATCTGACGAAAGAAATCGGCGATTACCTGCGATGATATACGAGCCAATTTGCTTACATCATTGGTAATACGCGACATAAGCATGGCTGAGGGATTACGGTGGAAAAAGGACAGCGACATACTTTGAATATGCTCATACAATTCATTACGCAGGCGCATGATAACGCGTTGTCCCACCGAGCGCATAATATATTACTGACCAAAGCGCGATATTCCCTTTATAAAATAAAGCGCTAGCAACAACCAAGGGATCAATTTGAGTAATTCTATATCTTTGGCTACAAAGATATTATCCATAATAGGCTTTACTAACAAGGCGATAGCTCCGTCTACCCCGGAAACCGCCAGCGCCAATACTATGGAAAACGCTATTAAAGATAAAAATGGTTTTATATAGACTAGTAATCGCTTATATAATTTTATATCGTCTGCTGTAGTTGTCTTTTTTTTCATGTTTTCCTTGTTATAGCCGCGAGTTTTTAAACCCGCTTTAATGGCCAATTCGGTACTCTAGGTCGTCTCTGACCCAGAGCCGCAAGGGGTCGGGCTTTAGCGACGAGCCCGACTACCATTCAATTTATGTTTCGGGGTGTCTCACCCCGAAACTAATTTCACAGCCTAGTGTCGTGTCAACCTTAAATTGACGGTCTTTCACCCCTCATCCCCCCTCACCTCAATCCTCTCCCCCAGGGGAGAGGAAGTTAAGAATCCCTTATCCCCCGGGGGAGAAGGTTAGGATGAGGGGGAATAACTCCAGCCGACAGATTAAACTTGACACACCGCTAGGTGTGTTTCGGCATGAGACATACCGAAACATAGAACATAGATATAGCCTGTCCCACCCAGAAACATTCATTGCCTAAACATGCCCCGCTAATCAATCAATAATTATAATTACGCGGCATTTGTGCAAAAAATCATACTGCCTAGCACGGCGGCTAATCATTTCTGCATCTTGGCTGCTGATAATAATATCGCTGCCGCTATCACTGTCTATATCTATTGCCTTAACCACTATAGGATTATTGGCCACCTGGGGCGATGTTTCTGCCCGCTCTAAATCACGCATATACTTAACGAAACCTGAATTAGTAGCATAGCTTCGGTTTACAGTGGCAAGACCGTAAATTATTCTGTCATCTTCATCCAAAATTTTAGGCGCTAAAGATGGCGTCAGTTTTAATCCCCGCGCGTCTATTATTAATCCGGTAGGGCCGCGCATAAAGCTTGGGCCTATTGGAGCTGGATTAGCAGCAGGAGGACCAAATCTAAACGGCGGACGTTTGCTGCTGCCTACAGATTGAACAGATAGTATTATTTTGTTGAATTCACTGTCAAGCGAAAAGGTTAAATCAACAAACTTCCTGCCGTCAGCTTTTTTTCTCTCCTTAGTTACGGCATTTTTTTCTATCAGCTTATTTATCTGCTCTTCCATACCGGCATTATTTTGTATAAATTCTTCCAGCAGGTTTTGTTTATCCATTCTTATGTTATTTATTATCTCCCATAAATTTTCCTGCGCTTCTTCTTGGGCGCTCCCATTGACCTCAATTACCTTTTTAGTCCAGTCAATGTTTCCCGCAAATTTTTCTTGGGCTATAGCTATAATTGCATAATTTATAAATGATAATAAAAATAACGTCCATATAATTAATTTAGCTGTTTTGTTCATAATTTTAATAGAATTATCTTTGCTTAAGGATTCCTTAAAATATCATGTTTACCGATTCTTCTTAATAAATAAACTCCGCTTCTTATTTGAAAGGTAAAGCGATAGCCTCTGGTTATTCTGGCTTCCCAAATATTACGAGGGTCTGTCATTTTCTTAATTCTTAACGAGGGGTGTCTAGGGTTTTCGCCTAATATTCTTAACTGTTTTCTGGTTTGGTTTTTAATAGTCTCTGGCAATCCATGGTAATCTTTTTTGAAGACGTGAGTCCACTGTAATTGCGCCATAGCTTAAGCATCCAAATCCTTTAGCATTTCTTCAACATCAGTATAAACCCGAGATACTTTACCTTGAGCTATATTCTCATCAGCTTGAGCCTCTTTTTCCTGCCATTTTCTGCTATGAAACCAGCTGTCATCTTTTGGAATTATCCGGCTAGGCGCCAATACTACGGTATTATCTTTAAGACTAATATTTAAAACATCGCCCGCTTTTAAATGCAGCTTTGTAAAAATATCCAAAGGTATGGTTATTTGATGTTTTTCTCCTATTTTAACTGAGGGCATAGCTGGTTATCCTTATGTTTGTGTGTACATCTCATGAGTTATTTATTTCAGGACATACTATCCATTATAGACTGCCTTATTTTAGCCGGCAGTTCTTTTTGGGCTTCTTTATCCAGATTATTAACCGCCACAGGGGGTTGAATAACCATTGTTATGCGGCGGGGATGAAACAGCCAGCAGCCTTTTTTCATAATATCATAACTTCCCTTAATTGATACCGGCACAATAGGCGCGCCTGATTTATAAGCCAGCATAAAAGCGCCTCTTTTAAATTCCCCCACCTTACCGTCTTCGCTTCTGGTCCCTTCAGGAAAAACCATCAGGGACTTGCCGCATTTTAGGCGTTTTAGGGCCAGAATAATGTCTCTTTTACGAGGATGCTTGCGGTCTACGGCTATATACTGGGAAGCCCTCATGGCTGGTCCCAAAAATGGGATTTTGAATAATTCCTGTTTTAATAACCAGCGGAATTGTACAGGTAAATGCGCCATTAAAATCCAGATATCAAAATTCCCCTGATGATTGCTAATGATAACCTGGGCTTTTTTAGGGTCAAGGTGTTCTAAACCTTTGATATCAACCTTTATACCGCTTCCCCATAATACAGCGCGACTCCATTTGCCGGAAATCAAATGACTACTATCGCCGCTTTTATCAGATAAAGCGGCAATAACGGAAAGGGAGCTGTAGAACATTAGACTGACTATACCCACCAGCCAAGCCCAAATACTGCGCAAATAAACTATAACAGAATCTTGCATAAATCACTACAATAATAAACGGTTAAAAAAACAAAATGACATTAAATATCCCGCGTTTTTGGGAATTTACCTTAAACCACTATCATTATGAAAAACTTAATTTTATGAATAAATTGGGCTGGGTGAATAATATTTATTATCTTTAGCATACCAGATAAAAGCGGTGTGTGTCAAGTTTAAGTTAGGGTTATAGTAGATAATATCTGTATAATATCAACAAGATATATTTTGAAACTATTTTGTTAAAGCAGGCATAAGCAGTTGATTGGAATAAGTTGAACTTTTGGCCTATGTTTTGGGGTAATTTTAGGCGTAACTTAAAGAAAAAACACAAAAACATGAAATATATTGTCATGACCTGCTTAAAAATGCTAAAATTAATCTATAAGGCAGTTAATTGAATTTTGTTTATATCTAAAAATAATATACAATAGGTTGGTTTGAAAACCTGAGATTATAAGCATAGCTCAATTGTAGGTACGGGTTTTTAACCCGTCCTATGCCCGACCTAAAGGGCGGCGGCTGCAAGAGGTTTAAATTGAGCCCATGCCTACTATAGAGACATAAAGTCCTTGGAATGACAGTATAAAATGCAGGCCAATTTATGAATATCTGCATGATAAGCCATTCTTTTTTTCCCCGCCTAAAGGGTGTGGAACTTGCCGTACATCACCTATCCGAACACTTACAGCAGCTTGGTCATAAGGTTTATGTTATAACTCCGGTACAGGCTTGTGTTGATATAACATCTGTATTTGCAGATATATCATATAAAATCCTACCGTTAGATATAAACATAGCCCAGCCGGTTAATACAGAGAATGAACACCTTTATTATGAAAACATACTGATTAAAAATCTAGCCAAACAACATAAAGACAAAAAATTTGAGCTTATACATGCTCATTTTCCCTATCCCAGCGGTTATTGCGCGCTAAAATGGGCAAGCAATCTTCCGGTAGTAATAACCTGCCACGGCGGTTATGTACCTCAATCGATTGATTCAAAATACAATAATAGTACATACAATATGATAGCTCAAAAAACAATATCCGCCCTACAGCAGGCTCAAGCTATTACCAGCGTAGGCAGCCACTTAAAAGATGAGCTTATAGCCGCTGATTGCCGACCGGATATGATTCATGTTATACCAAATGGCGTGTATTTGACGTATATACCCTCTTCCCAAGAAAAAAAGAGTTTGGAAAATTATATTTTGGCTATGGGGCGCTTTGATAAGATTAAGGGCTTTGATCTGCTGTTGCGCGCTTTTGGGCAAATTGCCGGTAAACATCCTGATATAAAATTGATTATAGCCGGTTATACCCCAAAGGGAAAAGCTGGCTGCGGGCAGTTTATAAATAATCATAAATATAAATACGAGCTATTGGATTTTGTCCTAAAGCATGGATTGAGCCGGCGGGTTTTATTTATGCCCTATAAATCGGGTGATGAT
>JAJRXT010000134.1 GCA_024276125.1 bacterium | reverse complement strand
GAATTAAAGGGCTTTTATATAACTGATCACCAAAAAATGAGCAAATAACACAAAACGCTCAAAAGATTGCCCCGAATCCACCACCTGGCAGCGAGCAATGAAGGTGGGTCCGCAACAATTAATACAATATACACCTAAAAAAATATTGTTTAAACTCTTTCGTAATACGGGCTTGACCCACCCTACGCCAAAAAGCACACTTTGCGTAACATCAGTTATTATAAAAACATCGAAACAAATTGCTCACCACCAGCTTTCGGGGTGAGACACACCGAAAGATACCTTTTTGAGGGTAATTATTATGTCTAAACAAAAATTTTATTTGGGAATTGATATCGGCGGCACCAAGCTGGCTTTTGCTATAGCTGATGCAAATGGTCGCCTATTACATAAGCTAAGGCGCCCAACACAAGCCCATTTGGGGTCTGATACGGTAGTTAAAAACATATTGGATTCAACCGCCGAATTAATCAAACAGGCTAATCTATCGCCTAGTCAAATAGTCTGTATAGGAGTTAGCTGCCCCGGACCGGTTGATTGTAATACCGGAGAAATACATAACCCGCCCAATTTACCAGACTGGGGTTCTGTACCGCTTAAGAAAATATTGGAAGAGCAATTTAGGATTCCGGCTAAATTTGAAAATGATGCTAATGCAGCGGCTTTGGCCGAATTTCTCTTCGGCGCCGGAGCCGGTCGTAAAAATTTAGTATATCTTACCATGAGTACCGGTATCGGCGGGGGTATTATTGTTGATGGCAGGCTGTATCGGGGCGCTCATGGTTCTGCCGGCGAGCTGGGGCATCAAATACTGTTACCCGATGGTCCTTTATGCGGTTGCGGTCGGCGCGGCTGTCTGGAGGCTTTGTGTTCGGGTACGGCGTTAGCCAAGATAATGAAGGCCAAAGTACCAAATCACCCTGATTCTATTATGTTGGGACTGGTAGGCGGAAAGATAGAAAAATTAGATGCTCATATATTATTACAGGCTGCACGTGATGATGATAAGCTGGCGCTTAGCATCTTGCGGAAAGCCGGATATTATCTGGGCTGGGGGTTAGCTAATTTAACCAATATACTGGATCCGGAAATTTTCATTTTGGGTACGCTGGCGATTCATGCCGGCGATCTTTTACTGGCGCCGGCCAAAGATGCCCTTAGTAAATATATATTTAACCGCAAAATACCGCTTCCTGCGTTGGTACCGGCTAAATTAGGAGAGGAGATCGGCGAATACGGCGCTATAGCGGCAGCAATCGAACAAACAGACTGCATTTAATAAACTCAGGCGGCTTCTAAGCGGGTAAGTCTTTGTTTTAAACCGGCGGTTTCTTTTTCGCGCTCATCCAATTTTTTGTTAAAAGCGGCATGGGCGGCAACATTATTTTTATCTAATTTATCAACTTTTTTATCTAATTTATCAACTTTTTGGTCTAATTTATCAACTTTTTTATCTAATTTATCAACTTTTTGGTCTAATTTATCAACTTTTTGATTTACTTCACGGATCATCTGAAAAAGTAAATTTTGTTCTTCTTTGTTTTGTCGCTTATAATCATCCAATGAATTTTGAACATTATCTATTTTTCTATTTAAAGCAGCATAACCTTCTAATACCAGGTCAAATTTACTATCTATTTTCTCTAAAAGAATTTCAAAATGTTGTTTATTCATAAAATAGTTCCTTACATAAAACGGCCTTTTAAGTAATGAATTAAAAATAAACTTTTTAAACAAATTTGTCAAGGTTTAATTAATACATTACGGAAGTCTGGCTCGTTTCTGAATCCAACGCCTTTAAAGCTCTGAGGCAAGGACGACCCCAATGCTGTTGACTTAATGGTAAAACAACTTTTATTAGCCTGTCATTCTGAGGCCGTAGGCCGAAGATTCTCACTCGCATATGTGTGTAGATTCTTCACTGCGCTCCGCTTCGTTCAGAATGACGGCTGCATTTAGCCCTCCAAGGGTATACGCTCAACCATATCAGGCAATTCCATGGCAAAACTGGCAGAAGGGATAGTTTCGTTTATTACTGGATTTGAATATATAAGCTCGATATAATCGGCTTGGTCCAATCTCTCTAATTTAATATATTTAGGCAGATAAGTATTCCCCAATTTTACAAAATCATCCCATCTAACCTGACAACCGGTTAAAGAGGCATGAGGGTAAATAAATTTTTCAGGATATAACCAATAAGGATTAAGCCACAAATTGTAAAAACAATGGTTATCCTGATAACAAAATTGCAATAAATAATGTTTTTCCGGTTTAAGATATGAAAACTTTAAACTATACTCAGCGGGATTCGGCAGGCTTACACCGCCTAAGAGAATATTTACAAGTTCTTCTACCGGAAGCCTGATACCTAAAAAACGATATACATTTAAACTGCTCGGCGCTCCAATCAAGACTTTTTTATCCGCTGGCACGTAACATAACATCTTGTTTTTGTTCGCGATAATAAACTGTACCGGCTGCATAAACATATTTAGCACTTCCAACCGCAGAAGATTCGGCTTTTGTACAGACAAACTTGCGTTAAAGCTTCTTTTTTCTTGCTGACTTACAATATTAACCTGCGCAATGGTACGCAGGCTTTTAAAATATTCGTTTCGTTGCTGTAAGTAGGCCAGGGTTTGTTTATCGGTAACTTCTTTTTTTAAAGAGCGCTCGCCGGAAGGGGTAAGCTTATAGCAGCCTGAAAGAAAAAAAGACAGCCATATCAGGCTGCCTATAATTTTATAAAACCGCCTCTTGAAAAAGAGGTCGTATATGGACATTATGGTTTCTTTTCCTCTAATTCTATTTTAACACGGTTTATTTTTTTAATAAGATTATCATCATCAGGAGCAAAGCTTAAGGCTTTTTCCCATTGAGTACAAGCGTCTTTTAATCGGCCTTGACTATAGTATACTTCTGCTAAATGATCGTATATTTCAGCATTGTCATCCATAAGATTAACCGCTCGTTCCAATTCCACTTGCGCCTTATCCAGCCATCCTTTATGGAAATAAGCCCAGCCCAGACTGTCTATAAAAGCTCCGTTATTGGGTTCTAGTTCCAGGGCTTTTTTTATTTCACTAATTGCTTCTTCCATATTTTGTCCTTTTTCAACCCACATATAACCTAAATAATTATGGGCTTCAGCATGTTTTGGATTAAGCTTTAGCGCTTGTTTTAATTGTTTAACCGATTCATCAAATCTATTTAGTTGTTCATAAATAGTACCCAGAAAAAAATGCGCCTGGTCATAATCCGGGTCGATCTCGATTCCGCGTTTTAGAGCCTTTATAGCCTCGGCATAACGTTGATTGTCTTTATACATCAGCCCCAGCGAAAGGTACAGGTCTATCTCATTTGGATTAGAGTTTACGGCATTTTCAAGCAGACTGAGGGCTTTTTCGGGAGCGCCCATTTGGATATATATTTCCGCTAAATATAGATAAGATTTTGGTAATCCAGGTTCTATGTCAATTATCTTTGTTATTTCTTCTATAGCCTTATCGTATTGTTTTAATTCTTCGTAGGTAAGAGCCAGGCAAAAACGAGCGTCCGTATTTTTTTTATCCAATTTGATTACTTGATTAAATTCCTCGATTGCCTCTTCATATTTGCCATGTTTTGACAAAATAGAGCCTATTTTCAGATAAATTTGAATATATTGAGGGAATCTTTCCTTTATATCCTGATACTCTACCAAGGCTTGCTGAAATTGCCCTTGGTCTATATATATCTGCCCTAAGCGATCGTGTATTTGAATATTTTGAGGATTCAAGGTAAGCAGTTTCTGATATATTTCCTGAGCCTCATCCAGCATCTTTTCTTGAAGATAAATCTCTCCAAGCTGATGTAGCGCCATTTCAAAATTTGGTCTTAAGGCAATAGTTTCCTTAAAATTAATAATGGCTTTATTTGTCATATTTAATTTTCTATAAAGTCTAGCCAGATAAAATCGGGCGATAAAAGAATTCGGATTATTTTCCAGCCATTTTGAGTAAATGGCAATCGCCTTATCATATTCATTCAGCTCATAATATCTTTCAGCAAGAATAATATACACATCTTCATATCCCGGGTCCAGTTCTATAACCTTGCTGTATACAGCAATAGCCTTTTTATGTTTTTTTAAATGAAAGTATAAATCCCCCAACAGTTTGTATGCGTCAACATAATTACTGTTTATTTCTAAGGTTTCTTCCAGTTCTCGGGCTGCTTCAACAAATTTTGCGCTGCCAAGATATAATTTTCCCAAAGAATAATGAATAAATGCCGAATCCGGGTCTAATTCCAATGCGGCCTTATATTCCTCAATTGCCTTTATTGTATTTGCTTCTGATTCATAAATTTGTGCCAATGCAAAATGATAATAGGCATTAGGCGGTTCCTGACTCGATTTTAAGTCGCCGTTTTCGGTGTAAAAATAACGTGAACTGGGTTGACTCTCAGCTAATTTGGTTACTGAAAAACAACTAGTTAGAAAAATTAGTCCTAATAATAAAGCTATCCCTTTTTGTTTAAAACTACTCATTTTGGCCTCTTAGATTAATTTAGAAAAATAACCCCACTTTTATAATTATAACAGATTAATAAAATAATTCAACTAACTAGCTTATACTAACTATACTAACCAAGAACAATTCATACAATTCGGTTTTTTATTTTAGCAGTAATATATGTAGAACTAGCCAGAGTTATGCACATATTCACGATCGCATAATTTTTTATTGCCTATATACCCAAAAACACTTTATGCCACAAGCAAAAGCTAAACAACGCCCAGAACTGCCGGCGGTAATACTGATTGTTTAAGTCCTGACCCAATATATGCTCTACATAATTCCAGTTAAAATATCCCAAAGACTCTATAACTTTCCTATTTAAAACCTCGGCCACCTTATCCTTTAATTCACCCTTACACCAATCGCCTAATGGAACGCTAAAGCCAGTCTTTTTACGACGACATATTGCATCAGGCACAAGACCGGACATAGCCTTGCGCAGTATATATTTATTTTGAAATAATCTAAGTTTATATTTAGACGGAATAGCTGCCATAAATTCCACCAATTCATGATCCAAAAAGGGTACCCGCGCCTCCACCGCATGCGCCATGGTCATTTTATCATTTTTTAACAATAAATCATCCGGCAGCCAAGTCTTTATATCAAGTAACAACAATTGACTTAAAGTATCCCCGCCTGATTCAAAATAGGGCTGGATAAGTTTTTCCGGCGGATCATATTGCCTGATTATTTTTTTGAATTTATCAGTATATAATTTATCCTTTTCTGAATCAGAAAATACAGAAACCAGATTCATATAGGTCTTAGCCCGATCTTTACCCGAGCCAAGAGACGAAAATAAACGGTATAGCTCTATTTTATTGGAAAAACAACCAGCCAGTCCGCCAAGCCCCATAGCAGGCAAGAAAAAATTAATACCATAAATTAACTTTAGCGCCTTATACTTGGCATAACCGGCCAACAGCTCATCCGCTCCCTCGCCTGACAACACCACTGTTACATGCTGCTTGGTCAATTGCGCCATCATATAGGTTGGAATAACGGCCGCATCGGCCAGCGGCTCATCCAAATGCCAGGTGATTTTATCCAATAACCCACTGCTATCACTTTGAGCATACAGGGTGTGATGACTGGTTTTAAAATACTCGGCTACAATCTTGGCATAACCTAATTCATTATAAGCTTCTTCTGAAAAGCCAACCGAAAAGGTTTCCACCGGTTTATTGCTTAACTGACTCATAAGCCCCACAATAAAACTAGAATCAAGCCCGCCGGATAAATATGCCCCCAAGGGCACCTCGCTTATTAATCTTAAGTTAATAGATTCTTTTAATTTTTCCGTAAAGCTTTCGGTAAGAGACGCTAAATTATCTTTGGCGGGGATAAATGATATATCCCAATATTTTTCAATCCGCAAGTCATCTGACTTATAAGATAACACATGCCCTGGGGAAAGTTTTTTTATACCGTAAAACATTGTATCCGGTCCGGGGGTAAATCTAAAACTAAGATAAAGGTCCAATGCCTGCGCATTTTCTTTTAGGGTAACACCCGGCCATTTTAAGAGTGATTTTATTTCTGAGGCAAAAAGCAGCTTTCCATGAGAATGGATATAATACAATGGCTTAATCCCCAAACGATCACGCGCCAAAAACAGCGTTTTTTCATTCTCATTCCATATAGCAAAGGCAAACATACCCCGCAGCCTGCTTACACATTCCCGGCCATACTCCTCATACAAATGTACGATCGCCTCAGTATCGCTTTTGGTATAAAACCTATGCCCTTTGGCTTGCAACTGTTGATACAGCTGTTGATAATTGTATATCTCACCGTTTAGGATCACCCAGATGCTTTTATCTTCATTATGTATAGGCTGATGTCCTGTCGCCAGATCGATTATACTGAGACGCCGATGCCCCAAACCAATACCTTGTCCCTGATAAAACCCTGCATCATCCGGCCCGCGATGCGCCATAACCTGACACATATCAGACAACAACTCCGGCTCATGAGCGCCCGCTATCCCGCAAATTCCGCACATATTATCATTCCTTAAATATTTACCAATACTAAAAGATTATCGGATTGGTATAACCTTTGATGCCACAATAGCATCATAGAAGCCTTGAGCGTATATTCCGTGTGCAAGTTTACTGGGATGTCCTTCCCATTTAGAAACAATTAGTGATTTATTATCATATTTTTTGAAAGGCTCTAAATAATTTACTGTAATAAAACCCATCTTAGCCAAAGACTGCTCAACCTGCTGTCGATAGTTAAGCAAACCCACTATAGGTTTGGGTAAATTTAGTTTGGTATTCAGCGTGAGAATTTTTTTATATGCCGCTAGAAATTTCTTCCATTCTTTGGAATTTTTCTTATAACAGGGTTCGACAGAAGAAGTAAATGAATCTCTTATACCTATGTTTATCAGCAATCGGTCATAACGCTCTTGTAAAAGACGTGCTAATCTTGTATGCTCCAAAAAGATTGCCTTTAGTTTTTGGGGAAGGGGTATTGCCAAACGCCAGCGATCTGGTGCAGCAGACCCTTCTTTAATGTCATTAAGGCAAAAACCAATTAAAATTAGATCAAAATTAACTTTTGATACGAACACTTCCAAAAATTTTTATTCATCAACTGACGAATATCCGCTTATACCCAAATTAACTACCTCTATTTTTCTATCAGGATATTTGTTTTGCAGCTTATTTTTTAATACAGATGTATATAGCTCCCCATCAGCAACCCCTTCTCCATAGGTTAAAGAATCACCCAACACAATTATTCTGAATACATCCTTCTTTTTTGTCAGAGTAAACTCTTCACTTCTAAAGCCATAAGCATTAATGTATACAGAATGACCGTGTGTTCTTCCCCTGTAATTTGGTTTTAATGTACTCATATTGTTCCACATAGGATTTAATATGTACCTCATGTCTACTTTTAAATGCGCCGGACGATAGAATGGTTCAACTTTTTCTTGGTACATTAAAATTCTTATTGCACCCTCTGTAAGCAAAACAAGAACAAGGACAGAGCCTGCTGAAAGATATATTTTTATTAAGGTTTGGCTTTTTGTCTTAAAAGCAATAAAATAAAACAATACCATTAAAAACGAGATCGACAATATAAACATCCAATGAGTAGATGGAATATAAGAATGTTTTGTTGCCCATTGATATATATTAAAGCTCTCTCCTATCCAGAATAAACATAAGACAACAAGGATGATTTTGCTTATTTTTCTAAATAAGTCAGCTAAATGTTCGTTCATATTAAATAGATTTAACCTTTCCGGTTTCTTTTGTAAATACTTATATATTCGCCTGCCACCTTGCGCCAGCTTAAAACTTGCGCCATTTGCCTGCTTATATTACCCATATTCTCCTGTAAGCCTTCATTGTCTATCAATTTTGCGCAGGCAGAATAAATTGCATTGCTATCTTTCATCGGAACAACAAACCCGTTATCGCAAACCAACTCCTGCGTACCGCCGGTATTAGTAGCGATAATGGGTAATCCGCAAGCCATAGCCTCCAATATCGTATTACTCATACCCTCATTTAAAGAGGGCAGTACAAAGACCTTTGCCTGATTGTATATTTCCGGTAATCCAGATTTTTCTATCAGTCCCTTAAATTCTACTTGTTTTTCTATACCCAAAATTTGCGCTTGTTCTTGCAACTCATCTTTTATATTTCCCTCGCCCGCCAGTACCAATTTTATATTATTGTAATCCTTTACAAGTTTCGCTGTAGCCTCAATTAAATATTTAATTCCCTTTCGCTCAATTAAGCGGGCGACACACAATATACGAAAGATATTATCCTTTGAGCCGGTCGGTTTAAATAAATCGGTATCAATACCATTATAAATCACCTCAATCGCCTGCTGATTATCCGTTTGTTGCGCCAGTTTTTTTAAGCCTTCACTATTAGCCGCCACAGCATAAGCATTATGCCAGACTTTTTTGATAATCGGAGTAATAAATTTATACAGCAGGCTAAAACGCAGATTATATCCCGGCACATCAGAGCCGCGTAAAGATACAATATAGGGGAAATTTTTTCTAAAACGATAGGCTATATATCCGCAGGGCACAGCAAAAAAGGCATGGCACAAGTGATACTTATTCTCTTTAAGCAATCCCTTTATAAAACCCTCTGCCTTATGAGTGTAGACTATAAGGTCTTTATTGGTTTGATAATGAAGTCCGCCTGTCTTTTTTCCGATAGGCAGTTTGTATACTGTGATATGCGGGGCAAATTCAATCCGCTTAAAATTACTATCTTCAGAAGACACTACTGCATCAATTTGTAAATCATCATATTTGGCGAATTCTTTTAATAAATTATAAGTGGCATTAGCCGCCCCGCCGCCTAACGGCGGGAATTCATAATTTAGGATTAATATTCTCAAAAATTGCTTTTTCCTTATAATCACAGAGGTAAAAGGAAATTGTTTGTTTTAAAAAAGTTTTCTTAGCTGTCATTCTGAATAAAGCGGAGCGGAATGAAGAATCTGCCCGCTGTTACGGGGGAAGATTCTTCGGCTTCCAGCCTCAGAATGACAGACAAAAAAGAAATTTTTATTATAATGTAAAACTTAACTTAACAGCATTGGGGGACAAGCCCCATAGACGCTAAGTTAAAACTAAAAAATCTGTTTAGTATCATTCCCGCAAAAGTGGGAATCCAGTATTTTAAAACAAGTTATGGATTCTAAGTTCCCCGTTTTCATGAGGACAAGCTTCACGGGAATGACAGCCAATAAAACAGCATTGACGCAACACTAGTTTTTTTGCTGGACTTACACTGTGTTATTAAGCAATAATAATATAACCTACTTCTAATTGCAACCAAACAGAATATCAAGCAATGAAAATAATAATAGCGCCAAATTCATTTAAGGAATCATTATCTGCGGTAAAGGTTGCCGAACATCTTAAAATAGGTTTTTTACGAGGTATACCGGATGCCCAAATAATTTGTCAGCCTATTGCCGACGGCGGCGACGGCACATTGGACGCCCTTGCAAGTTTATCCGGTACACAAATAATGCAGGAAACCGTAACCGGTCCCTTGGGCAATCGGGTTAGCGCCGAATGGGCAATAATTAAAAACGGTAAAACAGCGGTTATTGAAATGGCTGGCGCATCGGGATTAATTTTAGTGCCTCCTGATGCCAGAAACCCAATGATAACATCTACTTATGGTACCGGTCAGCTAATTTCAGCCGCTATTAAAAAAGGCATAAAAAAAATCATTATCGGAATAGGAGGCAGCGCTACAGTAGACGGCGGTATGGGTATGCTTTGTGCCTTGGGAGTTGATTTTTGCGATAACCGCGGTAATAAGCTTAAAGGCGGCGGCTCTGATTTGGGTAAAATACATACAATAGATACAAGTAAGCTAAATGACATAATACATGATGTCCGGTTTATGGCAGCCTGCGATGTTACCAGCCCTCTTATAGGAGAACATGGAGCAGCCAGAGTCTTTGCCCCGCAAAAGGGAGCAAGCGCTCAAATGGTGGAGACGCTAGAAGCCAATATGGTTCATTATGCGGGCAAGATAAAGGAATTTTTGGGTATAAATATCAGCTATACCGCCGGCGCCGGCGCCGCTGGAGGCTTAGGAGCGGCTCTTATGGCTTTTCTGCAAGCTGAATTTAAAAAAGGAATTGACCTTATTTTAGATATGCTTAATTTCAAGCAAACCTTAAAAGGAGCATCCTTGCTTATTACGGGCGAAGGAAGGCTGGACTCTCAAACTATGGCGGGTAAAGCCCCAATGGGCGCGGCTAGTATAGCTTATAATATGGGAATTCCGGTTATCGGTATAGCCGGCAGTGTATCAGATGATGCGCACATATTATTGGCTCATGGCTTCTCCGCTATGTTTTCGCTGGTTAATACTCCAATGTCCTTAAAAGAAGCTATGCAAAATACGCCTGCACTACTTGAGAATATAGCAGAACAAATCGCCCGAACCATTAAACAGGGAGCAGATATAGGCGCTACCAGCGGCAGCTCCTCTGTGCCCTAGTACTATGTATGCCAAGTTCAATCTGGTGGCTAAATCTGTCGACTGGTGTTATCCCCCTCATCCTAACCTTCTCCCCTTGGGGAGAAGGGATTGCTAAACCTCCTCTCCCCAAGGGGAGAGGATTGAGGTGAGGGGGATGAGAGCAAAGCCCATCAATTCAAGATTAACAGCGCCCTAGGTTAATTTCCGGCTTATTCGCGTTAAATACACCATTAAAATAGATACGGCAGCCGGAGTGATCCCGGGTATGCGTGATGCTTGGCCAAGGCTGACCGGATTTATCCTGCTTAGAATCTGCTTTACTTCATTTGATAATCCCGGTATATCCTCATAATTAATATCATTCGGTATGCGGTAATCTTCCAATTTTTTCATCTTTTCAATTTGCGTCTTCTGCCGAATGATATAACCTTCATACTTTATCTGTAATTCCACTTGTACCGCCGCATCATCTGGCAAGTCTTCAGCAGGCTTATTTTCCAGCCGGCAAATTTTATCATAGCTCATTTCAGGGCGTTTTAATAATTGGGCTAAACTAATAGATGATTTGACCTGTTTGTCCGGCAAATTTGCAGGATTTACAAACGTGTTGTTTAGACGCTTTATCTCGTCATTGATAAGCTGTTTTTTATGTTTAAATTTACTATATTGTTCGTCGTTAATAAGCCCGAAATTATAGCCGTAGTCCATAAGCCTTAAATCCGCATTATCCTGTCGCAATAACAAGCGGTATTCGGCGCGTGAAGTAAACATGCGGTAGGGCTCTATTGTACCTTTAGTCACCAGATCATCGATCATAACCCCGATATAGGCCTCAGAACGTTTTAATATAAAGGGTTGTTTTTTCCGTATTTTTAATACGGCATTTATGGCTGCCATCAGTCCTTGAGCAGCGGCTTCTTCATAACCTGAAGTACCGTTTATTTGCCCTGCATGATAAAGATTCTCTACCGGCTTAGTCTCAAGAGTCGGTTTAAGCTGAGTCGGGGGGATAAAATCGTATTCTATGGCATAACCGGAACGCATGATCTCAACCTGCTCTAATCCCTTGATACTGCGTAAGAATTCTACCTGCACCTCCAGCGGTAAGCTGGTAGAGACGCCGTTTGCATATATTTCCTGCGTATCTGTGCCTTCAGGCTCTAAAAATATCTGGTGACGGGTTTTATCGGCAAAGCGTACAACTTTATCCTCAATAGACGGACAGTATCTTGGGCCTATCCCCTTTATCCGCCCGCAGTACAACGGTGATTTATCCAAATTATCTTTAATAATTTCATGGGTTTTGACGTTTGTATATCCTAAGTAACAATAAACTTCAGATATTTTATTTGTTTTGTTTTCAAATGAAAACCCCGTTGAATCATTATCGCCGGATTGTTTACTAAAAGCCGACAAATCAATTGATTTGCCGTCTAATCTGGGCGGAGTACCGGTTTTTAACCGACCTAGCTCAAATCCGCATTGCGGTAATTGTTCGGCTAATTTTATAGATGCAAATTCACCGGCTCTACCCGCCGGATAATTGGTAAGACCAATGTGTATTAATCCATTTAAAAAGGTACCGGTACACAAAATAACCGCCTTAGCGCGATATTTTGCGCCGGCCTGCGTTGCAATACCAACAGCCCGGCCTTTTTCAATTAAGATTTGCTGTACTAATTCCTGTTTTAGGTCGAGGTTATCTTGATTCTCCAGCGCTTTTTTCATACTAAGTTTATATTGCTGTTTATCGGCTTGAGCCCTTAGCGCTTGCACAGCGGGACCCTTTCGCATATTCAACATCCGAAACTGGATACCGGTTTTATCAATATTCTTAGCCATCTCACCGCCCAAAGCATCAATTTCGCGCACTAAGTGGCTTTTACCCAAGCCGCCGATAGCCGGATTACACGGCATAAGCGCTACATTATCCAAGTTTATACTTACAAGCAAAGTAGTACGCCCCATGCGAGCGGACGCCAGCGCCGCTTCACAGCCGGCATGACCGGCGCCTACTATGATTACATCGTATATTTTGTCGCAAATGTACATGTTGATTGATTTCCATTTGTAGTTACGGGTTTTTAAACCCGCTTCCTTGCCGACCTAAAGGTCGGCTGCTATTTGTCATTCTGAGGCAATAAGCCGAAGAATCTCCCCCCGCAACAGCGAGTAGATTCTTCATTCCGCTTATGCTTCATTCAAAATGACAGCCATCTTAAAGTCAACAGCATTGAGCGTAGGGGGAATCCCCCTGAATTGGCCGGGGCGCTTACGCCCCTACTTACCAATACAGAATTTGGAAAATATCCGATCCAATACGTCCGCACCGGCAGCCTCACCCACGATATCTCCAAGTTTATCTATAGCTTCATTTAAATCTACAGCCAAAAATTCAGCGGATAGACCGTTTTTTAGAGCATTCTTCAGCCGCAACAAAGATTCTTGTACGCTAAGTAAAGCCTGATGATGACGGGCATTGGTTATTACCACGCTTTCTGCGGCTAGACTTTGGTCTTTTGTTATATGCTTTATCATAACCTCTTGCAGCCTATCCAGATTCTGGCCAGAGGCAGCACAAATATGTACAATTCCCTGCTCCAAATCCTCTTTTCCCTGAGGCTGTATCATAACTTTGGTCATTCCTGCGAAAGCAGGAATCCATTTTTTTAGCTGCTTACTATCTATTTTTAATGGTAAATCGCATTTATTTATAATTATTATAGTCCTTGTATGCTGATCTTTTACGCATTCCAGTATATCAAGATCGTCTTTGCACAAAGACATACTGCCGTCTAAGACCACCAACAGCATTTCCGCCTGCTGGATTAATTTCCTGCTGCGGCTTATACCCATCTGTTCAACAATATTGCTGCTTTTGGTAATTCCGGCGGTATCTACCAATTTTACAGGAAATCCGCCAATATTAATATCCTCGGCAATGGTATCCCTGGTGGTACCTGCAATCGGCGTAACAATTGCCCGCTCACAATTTAGCAATTGATTTAACAGCGTTGATTTGCCCACATTAGGTTTACCAATTATAGCTGTGGTTATACCCTCTTTTAATAATCGCCCATGAGCAAAGGTCTTAATTAATCCGGCTAATTTAGCTTCAATACTATTTATTTTTTCGCTGATTTTATCAATAGGTATAATTTCAAGCTCTTCATCTGGAAAATCAATACCGGCTTCAATCAAGGCCTGTATATCTAATAATTCTTCCCTATGTTCCTTTATTCTATCAGACAACCCCCCGTCTAATTGACAGACAGCCGATTTTAGGGCGGCTTGCGTCTTGGCATTGATTATATCAATTACCGCTTCCGCCTGTGCAAGATCAATACGTCCGTTTATATATGCCCGTTTAGTGAATTCACCGGCATCAGCCAATCTTGCGCCGCATTTTAAGCATAGATCAAGTATCCTTTGTAAGGGAATTATACCGCCGTGACAATTAATTTCCGCCATATCCTCTCTGGTAAAGGTGTGCGGCGCCATCATCCGACAGACTAATACCTCGTCGATTTTTTCCCTGCTCTCCGGTTCGATTATATAGCAGTGACGCAACATATGTGTTGCAGATTGGTTATTGTTTTTTGAAGGGGAAAATATTTTTTGTATAATCGGAAGGGCGGCTGTCCCGCTTAGACGTACAATTCCAATACCGCTTGCACCCATTGCAGTGGAAACAGCAGCAATGGTATCAGGAGTGTTTTACTCATTACAATTAATATCTCATGTCACACAAAATGAAATTTTTGGGTATATAAACTATACTTTACCTGATCTCAAGTCCTTTGGGCGAGCTGTCTTGCAGCCACTGTAGATACCAACCTTTAGGTCGGCTTGGTTAGACGTACAAAGCAACTCTTTAAGACCAGCGTAAACGATAGCCGACCTAAAGATCGGCATCTACGACAAAAATGGGATTTCCTATACTGTCAAGATATAAGAGTGGGTCAAACCAGTATCACGAAAGATACAGATACGTCGGTTAAATGTAGAATTAGACAGTAGTATCCGGTTAGGTTTTTGCATAAAGCACAAAACGCTTTTTTTGTCCTCTCTCCCCACTGGGGAGAGAGTTAGAGTGAGGGGAAAATAAAAGAAAATCCCCCTCACCTTGATCCTCTCCCCAAGGGGAGAGGGAAAATACTGAGAATTAGATATCTTTTGCGTAACATGAGTTAATATTTTTCAACTTGCGCCAGATAGTTTTTATAATTCCGCATCATTTCACTCAAACTATCGCCGCCGAATTTATCAATCATAGCGCAGCTAAGCTCATAAGCAACAACCGCCTCGCCTACCACCGCAGCGGCAGGCACAGCACAAGTATCGCTTCGTTCTTTTGCCGCAGGATAGGTTTTTTTGGTATTAATATCAACTGAGTCAAGCGGAGTAAGCAAGGTTGGAATAGGTTTCATCACCGCGCGCAATATAATATCCTCGCCATTACTCATACCGCCTTCAATACCGCCTGCATGGTTGGTTTTATGATAAAATTTTTGGTTATCAAAATCATAATAAATCTCATCATGCACGCGAGAGCCAAAACGCTCGGCGCACTCAAAGCCTAAACCCACTTCAACGCCCTTTATAGCCTGAATACTCATAAGCCCGTAAGACAAGCGTGCATCCAGTTTGCGCTCCCAATGTACATGAGAGCCCAAACCAATCGGTATATTGCCAGCTCTTACCTCAAATACGCCGCCCAATGAATCGCCCTGTTTTTTAGCCAGATCAATTTGCTGCATCATTTTTTTTGTTGCATCATTATCAACACATCTAACTGGAGATTCCTCAGCCAGTTTTGCGATTTCTTTTATATCAGATATGGTATTTTTTATTCTTATACCGCCGATTTGTACCACATGGCTGGTTATAAAAACATCAAAAGCCGCTAAAAACTGCATACAAACCGCCCCCACGGCAACTCTGGCGGCAGTCTCGCGAGCGCTTGACCGCTCTAAAATACTCCTCAGATCACGCTGATTATATTTTATACCGCCAGCTAAATCAGCATGACCCGGTCGGGGATGCGTTACCTTTTTATCCTCAATCTGCGCATCGGGTGCGCTGGACATAATATGCCGCCAGTTCTCCCAATCCTTGTTCATTATACTTAAAGTAATAGGGCTGCCCAAGGTATAACCGCCGCGTATACCGGCGCTTATAATTACTTTATCGTTTTCGATCTTCATTCTGCCGCCGCGCCCGTAACCCGCCTGCCGCCGCGCCAGATGCCGGTTTATATCAGCCTGATCAATTGGTATTCCAGCCGGTAGACCTTCAATAATAGCAGTTAAACAAGCGCCATGAGACTCGCCGGCTGTTAGATAATGCAGCATAATTTATATTAATTCTTTGGTTTTTTTGATTAATTCTTTAATTTTTCCAGCCTGAACGTGATCGGGAAATTTATCTAAAAATGTTTGCCACGCATCTATTGCCTTTTGGTATTCTTTTTTATCAAATCTTAAAATAATACCCAAATTTACATAGGCATTGGTATGTTCCGGATCATTTTCAATAGCTGTTTTAAGCTCTTTTATCGCAATATCCGGTTTATTTAAGCGTCGATACATTATGGCCATATCAACCCTTACATCATTAATATTGGGTTCAATATCCAGTACCTTTTGATAATTATCAACTGCCAACTGGTACTTTTCAGTATCAAAATAAAGATTTCCAAGTTGAGTTAGCAAATCAATGCTGCTCGGGTTAAGCTCTAAACCTTTACTATAAGATTCAATGGCTTTATTAACTTTACGCATTTCGTAATAGATGTTTCCAATCTGGAAATAGGCTTCAATATTTTTGGGGTCTTTTTCTAATATAAGCTCGTATTCTTTTATTACATGCTCTAACTGGTCATTTGAAAAACGAGCAGGCGCCTGTTCTGCTGGCGGAGGAGGCGCGGCCGCATGTTGTTCATGATCATGCTGGGCATCTTTACTGGAAAACATTTTAGGCAGCATTAGTCCTAATACAAACCCTACAACTAATCCACCGATAGCTATTGATATAAATTCTTTCTTCATATATAAAGCTCCTGCAAAATATTGCTTGGTATAATTTTTACAAACATAGCGCCCTTTGGGGCGGGCTGTCATTTACGACCGCTGTAGCGCCGACCTTAAGATCGGCCTGTAAGACATACAAAATACAAGTCTAAAACCGGCGCAAGCGACAGCCGACCTAAAGGGCGGCGGCTATTTGGCGAGCAATTAGTTTCGGGGTGAGACACCCCGAAACATAAAAATATAACCGTATAATGGTTTTAACGCCTTGCCTATCCGCCGGCAATAGCTGGTATTATGGATATTTCGTCATCTGGTGCAACTTTGCTTTGCTCAGCATCCATAAAACGGATATCTTCTCCATTTAAATAAATATTTACAAATCTTCTCACCTTATCCTGCTCATCACAGATTCTTTCTTTGATTCCAGGATATTGCCTATCCATATCATTAATTACTTCCAGAATATTTTCTCCATCAGCGCTTATTGTGCTTTGGTTTTCAACCAATTTTTTTAATGGTGTCGGTATATTGATTTTTACAGACAACTTAAGTTACCTCCTATATTCAATCTTTTTAAAGATATGACGTTTATTCTTTTAGTGTTCGTATGTTTCGGGGTCTCCCACCCTGAAATATCTGCATTTAAAGCTATACATGCTGTTTGGTTTCGGGATGAGACATCCCGAAACATACAGATAAAATATCCATTATAAATAATCACACATAGCCTTTTTAAAGGAATCAAGATTCGGTTCAATCTCAACAGGCTTACCGATATTTGCGGTAACCGCATCCATAGTTTTTAGGCCATTGCCGGTTATACAAATTACAATAGATTCATCAGGCGGAATTACGCCTTGTTCAATTAATTTTTTAGCGACTGCGACTGTTACCCCTCCTGCCGTTTCGGTGAATATACCTTCGGTTTGCGCAAGCAGTTTAATTCCGTCGATAATTTCCTCATTAGTAACCTCTTCACCGTATCCCTTGGTTTTGCGCACCACTTGTGTACTGTAATAACCGTCCGCCGGATTACCGATTGCCAAGGATTTAGCAATAGTTACCGGCTTTACCGGCCGTATTGCGTCTTTATTTTCTTTAATCGCAGTTATTATAGGAGAGCAACCCTTTCCTTGGGCGGCGTAAAATTTTGTTTTAGGCGGAGTATCGGTTAATTTTAGCTGATAAAATTCCTTGAATCCCTTATAAATTTTGGTAATAAGCGAGCCGCTGGCAGCCGGTACCACAATATGATCAGGATATTTCCAGCCCAATTGTTCGGCAATTTCAAAGCCGTAGGTTTTTGAACCTTCCGCATAAAACGGACGCAGATTGATATTAACAAAAGCCCATTTGTAATCTCGAGCAATTTCAGAACAAAGCCTGTTTACTTGATCATAATTACCCTCAACCGCAACCAAATGCGGCGCATAAATAAGAGAGCCCACCACTTTTCCAAGCTCCAAATCAGCCGGAATAAAGATAAATCCCCTTAATTGAGCCTGAGCAGCATGAGCGGAAACCGCATTGCCCAAATTACCGGTAGATGCGCAAGCAACCGTATCAAATCCGAATTCGCGGGCTTTAGATAAGGCAACCGCCACCACTCTGTCTTTAAAAGAAAAAGTAGGGTGACATACGGAGTCATCTTTTATATAAAGCTTTTTTACCCCTAAGGCATCGGCTAATTTATGCGCTTTTATTAAAGGCGTATAACCGGAATAAAGTCCCACAGTAGGCTCTTTATCAATCGGCAATAATTCTCTGTACCGCCAGAGATTATGCCCTCTTTGACTAATAATATCTCTGGTTAATTTTTTCCCGATAGCTTGGTAGTCATATTCTATTTCTAACGGCCCAAAACAAAATTCACATACATATATGGGCGCCTTTTCGTATTGCTTGCCGCATTCACGGCATTTAAGCCCTAGTACATAAGACAAAGGCTCTCACACCACCTTTCATATTTAACCCAAGTTGTTACCTATGGTGAAGTTATCCATTTTTGTCATTCTGAAGCCGAAGGCTGAAGAATATCCCCCCGCAACAGCGAGTAGATTCTTCACTGCGCTTACGCTTCGTTCAGAATGATGGGTATGTAAAACCAAATATTTCAAAAATAAACCTATAGGTAACAACTTGGGTGATTTAATAAAAACAAGATTAATTGACAAATGAGGAAATCCCATTTTCTACTTTTGCAACCGCGCGTTCATATGTTTCGGGGTGTCTCACCCCAAAACAATCGCAATTTACAAGCCTTTGGTTTCGGGGTGAGACACCCCGAAACATAGTTTTTTTAGTCTTAAATGAGCACCTATGCCCCATAGCCGACCTAAAGGTCGGCAACTACAAAAAAGGTAGTCATACATAAGGTGAACTAAACTTATGGCTTACAGCCTTCAATTAACATAGTGCCCGGAGTAACCTTATCCCATTTTATTTTATCAAAACCGGCCTGCGCTAACCACTCCGAAAGCTCAACCGCAGAATAAAGTCCGCCGCCTTCTGTTCCCACCATCATATGTACTGCAAACAAGGTAGAGTCCAACGGAGCGGTTTTATCTTCATTTATGTAAAAATCATGTATTATGATTTTACCTCCAGCCTCCAGCGCCCGGTATGATTTTTTAAATAGATTTATGCAGCGTGATTTGCTGTAGGCGTGCAGGATTTGAGATATCCATACCAAATCATAACCGGAGCCGAATTCCGCATCAAAAAAATCGCCCTCTTTGGTATCTATCCGCTCATCCATATTGTTTAGTTTGATATTTTCGCAAGCTACCTTAAGAGTCAGCGGTAAATCCAGCGCCGTAGACTTTAGATTTTTAAATTTTTTAGCAAAAGCAATAGAATAGGTAGCCGCACCGCCGCCTAAATCAAGCATATGCTTTGTTTTAGATAAATCCAATTTTTTTGATATTTCCAAAGCGCGGTCATAACCCACGTCATTCATACCCCATATAAAATCACGATTAGCCTTCTCATCCTCTACTAAAAAATTACGCCTGAAATTTACTGCCTGCCTGCCGCCTTTTACAGCCTCAGCCAGATGATCCCAGGAATACCAGCATTGGTGCATATGTTTTATGATATGTCCGCGATAATTGGCTCTGTTTTTACATAAGTATGTTTGAGAAATCTCTGCATTATGATACAGATCGTTTTCTTTTTTTAGTAATTCTAATGCAACTAAGGCATTTAGCAGAAGTTCCAGCCCCTCAGTGGGAGCTTTTATTTTTGCAGCTAGCTGCGCCGCTGTCTTAGGCGCTTCGGATAAACAGCTGAATATATCCAAATCACAGGCGACTAAAAAGACTTTTGCCTGCCTATAAGCATTAGCCAAGTGCATAAGTTTTTCAAAACCATTAGTATTACTCATAGGAATTCACCTTGATGCTTAGAGGGCGTATCGCCCCGAATAATTGAGGGGGATTCCCCCTCAATGCTGTTGACTTAAGGTAGCTGTCATTCTGAATGAAGCGAAGCGGAATGAAGAATCTGTCCACGTATGCGAGTAGATTCTTCGGTTGAAAGCTAAAGAATGACAAGCCTTGTGTTGTCAGATTCTCAAATCCGACAACAGAGACTTCGGGGTCAGATTTGAGAATCTGACCCCACTAAAAATATTACAGCTAATTATGCGACTATACTTATTAGATTCCCTTTTAAAGGCATTCGGGAATGACCAGTAGCGGTAATGTTGGGTTTCGTGCCTCAACCCAACCTACTTGCTGTCATTCTGAACAAAACGCAGTGCCGTGAAGAATCTGCTCGCATATGGAGGGAGATTCTTCACTCCACTTCGTTTCATTCAGAATGACAATTCTCTTAAGTCAACAGCATTGGCCTCGCCCCTAGATTATTTCTCTAACAATACCTCTTCAATCCAACGCAGAGCGCCTACCATACTGGGAAAGCCGACAGTTGTTGTAGATAAAATGGCGGCATGCCGTAGCTCGTCCGGTTCAATACCAATACTTAAAGCCCTTCTGGTGTGAGATTTAACAGCGCCTTTAATACCGGCGCCAATGGCGGCTCCTAGTTTAACCAGTCTTCTGGCGCGCTCGTCTAATGGACCTGCGGCATGGCACAAATCAGCAATTTGATGATGCGCTCTGGCAATTTCAGGATAGTTTTTTTCAATATCATGATATTCTGTCGGGAAATCTATCATTTGTCGCTCCTTTTATAATAAAGGCAAAATAAAACAACTCATACCATTAAATCATCTTCTTCCGGCCTATGATCGTATTTTAATTTTTCAGGGTTCCAGGGGGAAATGCTTACCACAACAGCAATTATTAAAGTAACCACTACCCATCCAACGCCAATAAATAAAAGAAATTTTAATCCATAACCGCCGTATGGTTTTGTGAACTCATTTTTTAATTCATTGATAAGTATGGATAACAGCACCGCCGGTGTTATATATTTTATAAAAATATCCCAAATACGGTTTATTTTGCGCTTTGAAACCGCATTTACATGTTCTCTTAATACTTTGGCTTTTAATATCCAGCCGATTATTATACATTCCAGCAAACCGGCCAGCACCAAACCGTATTGGTTTAGAAAATGATCGACTATATCCAATAAATATAAACCATTTTGGGCGGTAAATACTATACTGCCCAAAAAACCGGCCAAGCATATTATATTGACCGTTTTTTTGCGCTCCAACTCAAATTTGTCGATAAAAGCGCTGGTTACGGCCTCAATTATAGAAATACCGGAAGACAAACCAGCAATAACCAAGGTTATAAAAAAGATTAACCCGAATACATTATTTAAAAAGGGCAGGCGCGATATTGCCTCTGGATAAACCACAAAGGCCAGAGTCGGACCTGATTTTACCACTTCATTAATAGGCACGCCTTTTTGTTGCGCCATATAGCCTAGCACACTAAAGACGGCAAATCCAGCTAAAAACGAGTATAAGCAATTAGTAACGCAGGTTATAATGGCGTTTTGCACCAAATCCGACTTTTTGGGCAGATAACTGGCATATGTTATCATAATACCGAATCCTAAAGATAGGGTAAAAAAGATTTGCCCGTAGGCAGCCACCCATACTTTCCAGTCGGCTATTTTACTCCAATCCGGCTTTAAATACCACTTCAGCCCTTCGGCGGCTCCATCTAAGGTGCATCCCCATATAATAAGGATAAGAGTTAGTACAAATAACAAAGGCATGAAAATTTTACAAGCGCGTTCTATCCCGTGAGATATCTTACGATAGCATATCAGCCACATTACTCCCCAAATAAAAGCGGTGGAACATAAGATATTTAGGCGCAAACCGCCCATTTCACCCACATGCGAGGATAACCCTAAAAAGCTTTTCAGGAAAAATTCTTCCGTATTAGCGCCCCATTTTAGATTCACACTATATATTGCATAATTTACACACCAGCCGATTATGACTGAATAATAAAACATAATACCGAACATTACAAAAATCGGCATCCACCAGCCCAGCCATTCGTACTTGCGTCCAACCTTGGCAAAACTTAATGCCGATGAGCCGTGTTTTTTGTGACCTAATCCATATTCTAGGATCATAAGCGGGATACCGGCGGTAAGTAAAGCCACAAAATATGGTACTAAAAACGCGCCGCCGCCATTTTCATAAGCAATATAGCTAAAACGCCATATATTGCCCAAACCAACGGCTGAACCTATGGCTGCCATTAAAAAGCCGGCCTGTGAACTCCATTTATCTCTTTTCATTGTGCTATTGTTTGTACTAATTGTAAGTTAAATTACAGTCACCAGATTCCCAGATTGCAATGATACAATTAGGACATATTATCAAAATTAAGCCGAAAGTCAAGGATGCCAGCCCTTAACTTAAGGCTGTTTACTTTTTTTACTAACTCATGTTACGCAAAGCTTGTTTCTTAATGTAGGGTGGAACAAGCCGATATTGGGAAAAAGCTTAAAAAAAATTATGTTGAGCCAATATCTTCTGATAGCTGCGGTTCCACCTTATTTAGAGGCTGTGTTGTAACTCAATTTTTCTGTCATTCCCGTGATTATTTGTGACATTTGGCGGCTCCTGCAAGATATAACCGACAAATGGCGCTAAGAAAACGGAAATACATAATATATTGAAAAGACTAGATTCCCACTTTCGTGGGAATGACAGAAAAAGTAACTTTCTTAGTAGACGTGGTGGATTCTGGGTAATCTTTTTTGTAATTTGGCGTTCTTTCTTTACAAAATATATCTGTAATATAAGACCCCTTAATCCACCCTACAATAGCATCATTTTTTTACGTAAGATGAGCTACTAATTCAAAACTAATCACACAAAGCCGTTAAGACAAAAAGTAAATAAATAATTTTGTTATCCTTAATTGATTCTTTATTTTTTATTTGTTAAATTATAGGTTATATTAACCAACTACCTGTCATTCCTGCGAAGGCGGGAATCCAGTTTTTTAAAATGAGTTATAGATTCCCGCTTTCGTGGGAATGACAGGAAAAAGGCAGTTTTTCTAATTGCGACACAGCCGCAAAGCGTAAGCGCAGTGAAGAATCTACAGCATACGCTAGCAGACCCTTCGCTTCGCTCTAGGGTGACAGCAAAGATAAACCGAACTATTGTTTAGCATATGCGTACACAGATTCTTCACTACGTTTACGCTTCATTCAGAATGACAACTACCTTAAGTCAAAAGCATTGGGGAGGAAAAATGCGCCTGTTGCAATATGCCGATAAACTTGATAACAGGTTAAAACAGCTAAAATATACTCTTTCAACAGCCGAATCCTGTACAGGAGGTCTAATCGCTCATACAATAACCGATATCCCCGGATGCTCTGTATATTTTAAGGGCGGTATCATAGCTTATAGTAACCGGATTAAGATAAAAATCCTTGGCGTGGACGAGGATATTATTAAACGCTGTGGAGCGGTGAGCGGTGATACTGTAAGACAAATGGCCGCTAAAACAGCCGTTTTATTTAATACTCAAACAACTATAGCAACATCAGGCATTGCAGGCCCCGGCGGAAGCAGCCCGCAAAAACCGGTCGGTTTGGTATGGATAGCCGTTTTTACTCCTGCGGGCATTGTGGTTAATAAAAATAATTTTAAGGGAACCAGGCAGCAGATAAAACAACAGGCCGCCTGTAAGTCCATAGAAATGTTAGTTATGGAATTGGATAAACTATGTTAGATAAATTCATCAATGGTTTAGGTAAAAAGGCGCTTTCCGGTTATCTAATTAATTATAACGAGGCGCTGCGCTTAGCTGATGCAAAAGACGATTTGTTGGATGATCTAATGTATGCAGCCAACCGTATAAGGAAGCATTTTAAAGGAAATCAGATAGACTTTTGCTCTATTATAAACGCCAAAAGCGGGCATTGTTCAGAAGACTGTAAATTCTGCGCTCAATCTGCTCATAATAATACTTCAATTAAAGAACACCCCTTATTAAATGAAGAACAATTACTTGCGGAAGCAAAAAAGGCCGATAAGCAGGGGGCTTTTCGTTATGGTATAGTCACTAGCGGGCGGGGAATAAAAAGCGAAGCCGAAATAAGCGCCATTTGCAGTGCATTAGATAAAATAGGCCGGCGGACCGGAATTAACCGATGCGCATCATTAGGCGCTCTTAACCCCGATATATTCACTCGGCTGAAAAAATCAGGACTTAGGCGCTATCATCATAACCTGGAAACTTCAGAGGATTTTTTTTCTAAAATATGCTCAACACATACTTATAAAGAACGCCTAAATACCGCTTATATGGTTAAAAACGCCGGTTTGGAATTATGCTGCGGGGGAATTTTTGGATTGGGCGAACAAATGAAATACCGGCTGGATTTAGCCTTTACTCTGCGCCGGCTTTCGGTAGATTCCGTTCCGCTTAATTTTTTAGTACCGGTTAAGGGTACGCCTTTACAGGATCAACCCGTATTATCGGCCAGAGAAATATTAAAAATTATTGCCCTATTCCGTTTTATCCTGCCGGATAAGGATATTAAAGTCTGCGGCGGACGCGAGGTAAATTTGCGGGATTTGCAGGCTTTAATTTATTATGCGGGCGCAAATGGCGCTCTTTTGGGTAATTATCTAACAGTTGCAGGTAAGTCTGTTAAAGAAGATAAACAAATGATAGCTGATTTGGGCTTGGTAATAAAAAAAAGGCATCCCCGAGAAAAGGCCTTATAACCCAGGAATGCCTTTTATAAAGTATAGTCTCTCGGTGATGCTAGCTCTTATGTTCCCGCTTAAAAAAAGCAAACGGGCAATAATTTGGATTTGTCCTAGCCCCGAGAACTATCCCTATAATATTATATACCAATGAAAATGTTTTCTGTCAAATTTTAAAACGGTTTTGTTTATACTTGTTTGATTATTAAACACTTTTTTGCTGGACAGAATGCTTGCTTCATGATATGTTTTAAGAAAGTAAGTTTAATGAATTAATCCACAACACATAAGCGGCACAATATATTTTTAAGTGGATATCAGCATATTCGTGCAATTAGCGTACATTTAAAGCGGACTATTGTAGACGCCGACCTTTAGGTCGGTCATGGGGCGGGTTTAAAAAAACCGCATCTACTTCAAATGGAGTTGTTTGTAAAATTAATAACCGTCAAAACAGTAAATGAATAAACTAACAAAAATTCTATTGGTTATTATAACCCTAGCGGTAGTTTATTCTACTGTAAGCGATATTTATAGCGATACTTCAGGCCGGGATAATTTTTTAAACGCAACTAATCCCAGCCAACAAAAAGAACCTGATTTAATAATAAAGGGCATTCATTTGACCGAGACAAAGGGTATGAATTTAACCTCTGAAATACAGGCTGATTCGGGTTTTATTTATCAACAAAAAGAGTATGCTGAATTTGACAAAGTAACTTTTTGTTTTTACGAAAAAAATCAACCAATGCTCCGGGTTAGAGCAGATAATGCTGTATTGAATATGTCTAACCGTGACATAACCGCAGAAGGAAAGGTTGTCGTTTCCGCCCAAAATGACCTGAAACTGGAAACCGAGACTCTAAGCTGGCAAACCGGAAAACAAATACTATTTACCGATAAACCGGTAAAAATAACCAATCCGCAGACAAAAATCAAAGGGCATGGTTTAAAAGCGGATATGAAACTGGAAAGAGTAAAAATTACAGACAGCGTAACTTGCGTAATTAATTAATGAGAATCCTGCAAAACAACAGTCATTCCCTAAGGCTTATTATCGGGAATCTAATTATTTATTGTTTTGTTTTCTGTTATAAGGTATACTTATAATATGCAATATAAGGTTATAATTACTAGATTTGTACTTATTTGTTTTTTCATTACCCCCCTGTATTCACTTCCGGCTATAGCCGCCTCCCCTAACAATCTGCTTGATTTAAAAGTAGAAAAACAAAGCCCGATTACTATTACCTCCGACAGCGTTGAATTGGACAACAAGCAACAGACAGCCGTACATAAGGGAAATGTAGTAGTAAAACAAGGTGAGATCACCATTTATTGCGACACAATAACCACCTCCTTTGACAAAAAAGAAAAGCGCATAAAACCAATAAATGCCAAAGGCAATATAAGAATGGTTCACTTAGACCGCACAATAACAGCCGAGGCTGCCATATACTATGATCAGGAAAAAAAAATAATACTTACCGGCAATCCAGTATGCACAGAACATGGTAATGTGCTTTCCGGCTCGCGCATAATTTATCTTATGAATGATGATAAGATTATAGTGGAAAATGCCAAATCGGTCTTACAGACAAAAAGCGTCCCTAAAAAAACAAGTAAAGAATCAAAGCAGTAAGGACATATATGGCGACACTCGAAGCAAAAAATTTGGTTAAGTCTTACAAGGGACGAACGGTTGTAAATGGAATAAATATTAAAATTGAATCCGGCGAAGTGGTCGGTTTATTGGGACCCAATGGAGCGGGTAAAACCACTACTTTTTATATGGTAGTAGGCTTGGCACAGCCTGAATGCGGGCAAGTTTTGCTAGACGGATGCGATATAACGTCTGCTCCAATGTACATACGCGCTAGAAATGGTATCGGTTATCTGCCTCAAGAGGCTTCGGTTTTCCGTAAACTTACGGTTGAAGAAAACATTTTAGCTATTTTAGAGACTCTTAATTTGAGTCCTGCCCAACAAACTGAAAGATTAAACCGGTTATTAAATGAACTGGGAATTGCACATTTGGCAAAAAACAAGGCTTACGGTCTTTCCGGCGGAGAAAGACGGCGGCTGGAAATTACCAGAACCCTGGTCAGCTCGCCGGCTTTCATACTTTTTGACGAACCATTTGCCGGCATTGATCCCAAAGCAGTGGTGGATATACAGGAAATTATTCAAAAATTAAAGCAAAAAGGTATTGGTATACTGATAACAGATCACAATGTACGCGAAATGCTGGAAATTACCGATCGTTCTTACATTATACATAAGGGTGAAATATTGATATCCGGCGTACCTGAAGAATTGGTAAACAATGAAATGGTAAAAGAAATTTATTTGGGTGAAAATTTTAGTCTTTAAAGGAACTGGCAAAAACATGCTGTTAATTTTTATTAGATTTATGTTTGGTATGTCTCATACTGAAACATGGGTATGCTCACCGCAGATGTTTTGGGGTGAGACCCCCCGAAACATAAATGATAATGGCTACTAGAGTTAACTCCGAAAAAGATTACATTCTGTCATTCTGAGGCCGGAGACCGAAGAATCTCTCAGCCTACGGGGGTAGATTCTTCACTCCGCTTCGTTTCGTTCAGAATGACAGCTAATAAAATTAAACAGCTTTGGTTTCGGAAAGAACTCAATAGCCATTTAAATTAATTCCCGAATTCTTCGGGCTATAAAATATTTAAGGAATAAATATGGCCAATAGAAGTATAGGATTTAAACTTGAGCTTAAACAAGTTCAGAAATTATTGATGACACCCAGCTTGCAAATGGCGATAAAGCTTTTGCAGTTGACTAAGCTTGATTTAGCCCAAGTGGTGCGTCAGGAATTAGTGGAAAACCCTATGCTGGAGGAAGTTCCTGATGCGACTTCCGAAGATGAAGCCCTGCCGGAGGATATTCAGTTATCGCTTAATTCATTAACTGAGCCTGAAAGTGAAGCAAAAAGCGATAATGACGGAATGTCAGAGGATAATTCTCTTTCTGATGTTGATTGGCAGCAATATTTTAGCGACGACGACACTAGTACGGACAATTATTCCACTTATGAAAATAAGGAAGCTACGCCTTCATGGGAAGGCACATTAGCCAAATCCCCCTCATTGCAGGAACACTTGCTTTGGCAGCTGCGTCTGGCTACGCATACTCCCGAAGAACAAGAAATCGGCGAAACCATAATCGGGAATATTGATGATAATGGTTATTTACGGTCAAACGTACAGGAGATTGCTGAGGTAACCGGCAGCGGTATACAAGAGACAAGTAACATACTGAAACTAATCCAAAGCTTTGAACCAACAGGCATAGGCTCCGCCAACCTGGAAGAATGCCTCCTGTCGCAGGTAAAGGGAAACCAAGAGGAAAAACAGCTTATCCAGCAAATAATCAGGCATCATTTGGTGGACTTGGAAAAAAAGAAATTCCCGAACATTGCCAACAAGTTGAAAATTACATTAAAAAGAGTAGTAGAACTGGCAAATCTTATTGCCGGCTATGATCCCAAACCCGGCAGACAATATAACGCAGAGCGCACCCGTTATGTTATCCCCGACGTATTTGTCTATAAACTAGGAGAGGAATATGTGGTCGTAATTAATGACGAGGGTATTCCTCGCTTAAGAATAAGCAATCTTTATAAAAAAATATTAAAGCAAGACGCAGGCGCAACCCCTAAAGCCCGTAAATATGTTGAAGAAAAGTTTCGTTCGGCCATGTGGTTAATCAAAAGCATCCAGCAAAGACAAACCACTTTGTATAAAGTCACCACCAGTATTGTAAATTTCCAACGCGGTTTTTTGGATAATGGAGTTTCCGGATTAAGACCATTGACATTAAAGGATGTAGCCTCGGATATTTCCATGCACGAATCTACCGTAAGCAGGGTCACTACCGATAAATATGTGCAGACCCCCAGAGGAATATTTGAACTTAAATATTTTTTCCACAGCGGTTTGACTACCAACAGCGGTCGGTCAATGTCTTCAATGAGAATACGAGATATGATTAAAAAAATTGTAGATGCAGAAGATAAAGCCAAACCATTAACAGATATTCAAATCCATAGAATTTTAGAAAAACAGGGCATAAGTATTGCCCGCAGGACTATCACTAAATATAGAGAAGCTTTAAATATAGGAGCCGCCAGCAGAAGAAGAGAATACTGATATCTGTCTAAAAACATTTATATCTTTAATTTTGTTCTATTTAAGTAAGGAGGTAGACAGATGAACCTGTGCATTACAGGAAGACATCTTGAAGTTACTGAAGGCCTACGTAACCATATTAAGGAAAAGATGGCTAAACTTGATAAATACTGCCCTAAGATCAAGGAAGCCGATGTAGTTCTGGAAGTACGAAAATACAGGCATTTAGCAGAAATTAATCTGCGGTTAAACGGCACGCTGTTAAGCGCTAGAGAAGAAACGCAAGATATGTATTCTTCCATTGATCGTGCATTGGACAAAATAGAACGTCAGTTGAAAAAGCACAAAGAGCGTCACCAAACCCACAATCAAAACAAAACCAACAACAAAAAAAAAGCGATTGCCGCTCAATTTAAAAACTCTGATACAGACAATCATTCTGATACAGACAATCACAACGATGAGCCACAAATAATAAAAAGCAGACGTTTTGCCAGCAAACCCATGTCTACTGATGAGGCGGCAATGCAAATGCAATTGTCTGATAATAAATTTTTAGCCTTTACCAATGCCCGTACTACTGAAGTGAATGTAATCTATCGCCGCAGCGACGGTAAATTCGGGCTTATAGAACCAAAACATTAAAGCTAATGTTCTTCATTACAGTTAAAGAATTATTAAAAGAAAAAAGTTTACCCCTTAAGTTTAGTCTAATCGCCGGTCATAATGGAATCTCAAATAAAATTGTAAATCCCAGAATCCAAAAACCGGCATTAGCCTTGGCGGGACACCTAGCTCACGTACATCCGCAAAGAATACAAATATTCGGCAAAACGGAACTGGCCTATTTGAAGACTTTGCCGGCAGAAAAAGCTAAAAAACGAATTAATGCTTTATGTTATTTATCTATTTCCTGTTTTATTGTTACCTCTAATTTTGATATTCCACAGGAATTAATTGATTGTGCAAACAGGCATAATATCCCGCTGCTTAAAACTCCAAAAGTAAGTTCAGTATTAATTAGCCGCATTACTTCTTATTTGGAAGAACGGCTTGCCCCTGAGATTAGCTTACACGGGGTATTAATTGATATCTTTGGCGTGGGCGTATTGATTCAGGGTAAAAGCGGTATTGGCAAAAGCGAATGCGCCTTGGAGTTAATTGTCAGAGGACATCGCTTGGTAGCAGACGATGCCGTAAAACTAAAACTTAGATCAGCGTCGGTTCTTATAGGTTCGGCTCCCAGAGTAAGCCGCTATTTAATTGAAATTCGCGGTTTGGGTATTCTAAATGTTAAAGAATTGTTTGGCGTCACAGCAGTTAGGTATAGAAAAAGGGTGGAATTGCTGGTAAACTTAAAAAAATGGCATGAAACAGGTTTTGAGCGCTTGGGTTTAGATGAACAAACATCCAGTATATTAGACGTTGATATTGCTACTGTAAATATTCCCGTTGGACCGGGTCGAAATCTGGCTATTATTGTTGAAGTAGCCGCCAGAAACCAATTGTTAAAACTAAGAGGATATAATAGCGCCGAAGTTTTGGAACAAAAGCTAATCCAGGAAATAAAAAATGCGCCTATTTTGTCTTCTGATAAATCGACCGATGCGGATATTGAATAAGTATTAAAACAAAAGAACATAGAGGGATATATTAAAATGATCGGCATGGTTATTATTGCTCACGGAGGACTTGCTGCCGAACTTTTAAAAACGGCCGAAATGATAGTGGGGCCTCAAGCTCAAACCGAGGCTATTTCTGTCACTCAATCTCAATCCAGTGATTATATTTTTCAAGAAATAAAAAGCTCTATTCAGCGGGTAAATAACCGCCAGGGAGTCCTTATCCTAACCGATATGTTCGGCGGTACCCCTTCTAATATTAGTTTGTCTTTTTTAGGACAAAAAAATGTAGAAGTAATCACAGGGGTTAATCTCCCAATGTTAATAAAATTGTTTAATGACAGAAAAGATTTGCCATTACAAAAATTACGGCATAAAATAGTGGAATACGGCAAAGAAAATATATTAAATGCCGGAGATATGCTGGCTGAAAAAAAATAAACTCCGATTTTTATGTGTTCGCTGTAATCTTCGACTTTAGTTTTTGCAGTATAGCCGACAATGAATTTGTAAAAATACCTTGTTTATGGTATCTTACTAGACAAGGCTTGTCTGTTTTAGAAAAACATAAAGAAATTGATGTTATATAAAAAAGGGAATTGAAAATGGAAAAACAAAGGGTTGACAGCAAGAAATGGGTGGTTCTGTCAGTAGTTATTCTGGTCTTTTTGGCCTCTATTTTGTTAGTAGTAAACCAATTTGTAGCTCAAGCCGACCAAACAGCGGTAAAAAACATCGAAAACAGTCCTCAGCCAGATGTAAAATTTAATGAAATGGTTTACGATTTTGGCACCATTCAACAGGGCGAAAAAGTTGTTCATATGTATAGATTCAAAAATAAGGGGCAGGCGCCTTTTATTATTGAAAGCATTAAGACATCTTGCGGATGTACAGTACCAAAAAATTACACTAAAAAAGTTTTACCGGGTAAAGAAGGACACATTGAAGTAATTTTTAATTCCAAAAACTTCTTAGGCAATATCCGCAAAACAATTACCGTACGCTCAAATGATCCGGATGAACCGGGAATAAATCTATCTATAAAGGGTATGGTTATTGCCGATGTGGTCGTAGCTCCGCCGCGTTCTTTGTTCGGGCTGATAAAAAAGGGACAATCCCCCACTAGAAGAGTGGTAATAAAACAAGGAAGTACAAAAAAACTAGAAGTAACCTAGGTTGAAACTGACAATAAGTTTATAAAAACCAAACTGACTCCCCGACCGGATAAAAAACAAAACCGCATGAATTATGAATTAGAAATAACGCTAGATGCCGACGCACCCTTGGGCGCTTTTCAGGGAATAGTAAAAATTCATACTAATATCAAAAGATACAACCTTATAGAACACAAAGTCATGGGTATGATAAAAGAAAAATTAGCCAAATCCTCCCCTAGAAGAGTTCCTGTTAGACCAAGGAAAAAAAGTCCGGTTAAAACCCCGCCAAAAAATGTTCCAGAGAAACACTAGCTAAGCTTTGGGTAAAGCAAGCTGGAGCTTATGGGGTAATTAGTATTCAAAGAATAAAACTTATATGTTTAGAGCCTCTTACCTAACAACCCTCATTCCCAAAGGCTTTTATCGGGAATCTAATTTTCCAAGCAGTTAAAACTGGATTCCCGCTTTAGAATCACTGCGGGAATGACACTTTAGGAATTTTTGTGCGAGACTCTTTAGAAACTTATTTTGTGATAAGTTCCTAATATACAAGGGGCAGCGGCTTGATTAAAAATCTTTAGTTTAAGTCACTGCCCTTTTTTAATTTGCGGCCGCCATCTTTTTCGATAGTTTATCCCGCATATTTTATGAAACATATTGCAATTATCTGCGAGAACAGTTTATAAAACTTATTGATTTTATTATATTGTAGGGGCGGCAGCTTGTCCCCGCCCGTTATTTGGGAGGGGATAAACCACCCCCCTACAGAAAAGCACATTAATAAAGTATCTGCAAAAGATTAACTAACTGATATGTAATAACCTTCTGGTTTTTCTTATGTCAAACTCAGGTTAGTATAAGAAAGTATAATTTATATTTTACTCTACTTTCTATTAGAAGCATAAAATGCCTATAATTTTATACAAGTAAGTTTTTTTAAGCAGATTAACTTCAAAATTGTTCGGGTTAATCCATTTCAGAGTAATTTTTTAACCGGTTATATTTGTGTCCATTAGTAAAAAACAAATTCTGGAACATATGTGTTCTTTTGCTCAACGTCCGTTGTCCTTAAAAGAATTGATCCGTCAACTTTCTGTACCCCCGGCTGAGCGCCATATTTTTCGCCGGCTTATCAAACAAATGAGTATATCCGGTGAAATTGTCAAAATTAAGGGACACAAATACGGCCTGCCCACTCAAATGAGTTTGATCGTCGGTCGTCTTCAGGTACACCGGGACGGTTTCGGGTTTCTCATTCCCGAAGAAAAGGGAAAGCCTGAAATTTATGTAAATTCGCGTCATTTAAAACAGGCGCTGGATGGCGACAAGGTTGTTGTCCGCATGGAAAGTTCTCATCGTGGAGAAAAAACATCCGGTCGCGTGATCCGTGTTTTGGAACGCGCTCATCAGCAGATAGTGGGACGTTATGAACGCGGTTATCGCTTTGATTATGTAATACCCTGGCATCCAAATTTGACACAGGATATTTTTATTCCTCCGCAATCTCATAATGCCAAACCAGGCCAATTGGTTGTAGCTGAAATTACCCAATATCCCACCATAAATCGTAATCCTGAGGGCAAAATTATAGAAGTTTTAGGCTCTCCCGATGATATCGGTATTGACGAAAAAATTATTATCCGCCATTATAATTTGTGTGAAGAATTTCCCGAGCAAGTATTAAATGAATCGAAACAAATTTCTGAAGATATTTCTGATACTGAAATAAATCAGCGCACAGACCTTAGAGGCTTGCGCCTTTTTACAATCGACGGTAAAACAGCCCGAGATTTCGATGATGCTGTATCCATAGAAAAATTAGCCGGTAATAAGCTTAAATTGGGAGTACATATTGCAGATGTAAGTCATTATGTAAAAGAGGGCAGCGCGCTGGATAAAGAAGCGCTCCAGCGGGGAAACAGCGTATACTTTCCAGACCGAGCCATACCAATGCTGCCACACAGTCTATCTTGCGGTATTTGCAGCCTTAATCCTCATGTAGACCGCTTGGCGGTAAGCCTTTTTATAGAATTTGACGAAGCTGGAAATTTACTGAATTACAAACTAACCAATTCGGTAATCAGAAGTTCTTATCGTTTTACTTATGATTTGGTCAAACGGATATTACAGGATGAATGCTCGCAGGACGAGTTGCCGGCTGCGGAATTAATACAAGACTTAAAAGTAATGCACAATTTGGCCGATCAATTAAAGAAAAAGCGCATAAAAAGGGGAAGTATGGATTTTGACCTGCCCGAACCCGAAGTTATTATGGATATTGACGGGGTTACTCAGGGAATTATAAAGCGCGAGCGAAATCAAGCCCATGAGCTGATAGAAGAATTTATGCTTATGGCAAACGAGGTAGCAGCCGGTTATCTGACAAAAGCAAAGATACCCATGCTCTATCGCATTCACGAAGAGCCTGACGAGGTTAAGCTGAGGGAATTTTTGGAGTACCTCACTTATTTGGGCTATAAGATTAAGCCAAAGACAAACATAAACCAGCACGAGCTACAGGAAATATTAAATAAAGTAAAGGATAATCCATTAAAACAGCTTATTGCATTGGTAATGTTAAGAGCGCTTAAATTGGCTAAATATTCTGTTTTAAATATAGGGCATTTTGCTTTGGCTGCGCCTTGTTATACCCATTTTACTTCGCCTATTCGCCGTTATCCCGATTTAGTAATACACCGATTACTTAAACAGGTAAAAAGCAAAACAACTCCCTCTTATAATGAAGCGGAAATTTTGCTGGAAAAACTTTCTGAAACCGCTAGACATTGTTCGCTTACCGAACGAGTGGCGGAAAATGCGGAACGGGATATAATGAAGATAAAGCGTGTCAAATTTATGCACGCAAAGGTGGGAGAGGAATTTGAGGGAATAATAAGCAGGGTAACATCCTTCGGCCTGTTTGTAGAACTTACGGATTTTTATCTGGAAGGTCTTATCCACGTATCTTCTATGACGGATGATTATTATCAATATAATGATAAAGAACAATCATTAATCGGAAAACGGACAAAACGCAAGTTTTGTTTGGGAGAAAGGCTGAAGGTAAGGGTGGATAATGTGAATATAGAGCGTCGTTTAATAGACTTTGCCCTGTTGGGTAAGGCAACTTAGCCACATAAGAACACCGGCATCTTCTAAACAACATTAAATTAACCTGAAATCGACATAAAACTTGTTGATTTTATTAAACTGTAGGGGCGGCGGCTTGTCCCCGCCCGATAAACAATGCTGTTTAACTTAAGGGCAGATACAAAGAAGAAAAGACTTTTCTTAGCCTGTCATTCTGAGGCTGGAAGCCGAAGAATCTGCTCGCTACGCGGCCAGATTCTTCACTCCACTGCGTTTCGTTCAGAATGACAATTTCCTTAAGTCAACAACATTGGGGGATGCGCCCCTCCCCTACAGGAAATTTACATTAATTAGTTGATATAATAATTTTTTACGCTTCTTATGTCGAACTCACATTAAATCAGTATAAAAAATTTAACAATACATAGCTACAGGAGTGTAATTAACATCATGATTCGCATAAAGAAAAACTGTTTTGTTGTTGTGCTTCTTTTACCGCTTGTTTTAAGTTGTGCCGCTTTGATGATCAAACGGGCAAGTATGCCGAAAATAAAAGACGCCCAATATATTGGAAGTAATAAATGTGCGCAGGAAAAATGTCATCCAAAACAGCATACTGATATAATTAACACTTCTCATGCAAAGCTTTTTGAGCAAGAAAGCCCGGAGGCGCCCGCCTGTGAGCTGTGTCACGGTAAGGGAAGCCTGCATGAGGCAAACCCTAAAGAACCTGATTTAATATTTAGTTTCAACAAGCTATCCCCAAAAGAAGCCTCTGAGGTATGCCTTAGCTGTCATACAAAAGGCAGCTTGACCAACTGGTTTGCCTTGGGTCATTATCAAAAGGATATCTCTTGCGTAAAATGTCACATATCTCACGGCAATACAGATAAAAAACTTCTAAAAGCAGCTGATCCTGAAATCTGCTATACTTGTCACCCTGAGATAAAGCATAAATTTACCTTAACCTTTAAGCATAAATTTGAAAAAGACGGGTTTCGCTGCGCTAATTGTCATAAAAGCCACGAGGAGGCTAGCTTATGGGGAGATAATTACCTGAAGCTTCTTTCCTGTCAGGATTGTCATCAAAAATATACCAAAAAACATAATTTTGAACACGAACCGGTAAAAAAAGACTGCATGGACTGCCACGAACCGCATGGAAGCGAGCATGCCGGTTTGTGTCAGGATGAGGTTAATTCACTTTGTAAAACCTGCCATAGCTTTATTACTCATCGGGCATTTTTTATTGCCAGAGCCTTTTCCAATGCCAAAGAAAAATTGGAAAAAGGACAATGTATTAAATGCCACAAAAAAATACACGGCTCAAAATATGAGTTTTTATTAAAGCATAAAGGACCTAGCATTGGCAGACCCTTTGGGCAGACGCCTGCTGCTCCGGGAAGCCAGGCGATTGAACAAAGGCGCAATGAAAGACAATTAAGGGAAAAAAATATTCCCAACAATTTTTAAACGCAAAGACCCTTATGATAAATTCCAAATTATTCAAAGTAATCAAAGACTACCGCTATAAAGTAGATATTGAGTATTTTTTATGAAGAGATTCATAAGTTCCACTTTTAATCCGATAACGCTTTTAGCCAGAAATTATCGCTATTTGATTATCTGTTTAGTTTGGTTTATTTTTTGGCTGATTATATCCAGCGCTCCTCCCAAAGGCTTAAGTCCTCAGGGACTTAAGGCCTTAGGAATTTTCTTTGTCTGTGTGGTCTTCTGGGTTACCAATGTAATCCCTTTAATGATAACCAGCCTTTTGGGGATTATGTTATTTCCCCTTTTGGGAGTATTGGATTCCAAGCTCACCTATTCGCTATTCGGCAATAAAGCGGTATTTTTTATTTTAGGCGCCTTTATTCTGGCTTCAGCCATAATGAGATCGGGACTAAGCACTCGCGTAGCTTTAGTTGTATTAAAAAAATTCGGTCGTACTCCCCGTTCCTTACTGATAAGTATTCTATTGCTTCCGGCTTTTGTCTCTTTCTGGATGTCGGCGCATGCTGTAGCCGCTATGATGTTTCCCATTGTATCTGAAATAACCGAGGCTCTAAAGCTTAAGGGTACAAACAGTAATTATGCTAAAAGCCTGTTTTTAGCCATGGCGTGGGGTTCTATTATCGGCGGTACGGCTACATTTTTAGGCGGCGCCCGGGCTCCTTTGGCTTTAGGTATTTTGTATGAAATTACCGGTAAAAATGTAAGTTTTTCCCTTTGGGCGCTGGCAAGTATGCCTACTGTTTTAGTGATGTTGTTGCTGACTTATCTGGTAATAGTCAAATTTTTTCCAGCAGAGGTAACTGACGTAAGCTTAGCTGAAGAGATGCTTCGCAAAAAGGTCGATACTTTAGGCGCCATATGTATTAAAGAGCGGGCGCTGGGAGTGTTGATGGTTGTTACCATTTGCTGCTGGGTCTTCTGGGGGCAGGTTTTCGGTTTGGCTAACATTGCGCTGGCAGCGGTATTTATCGCTTTTACCTTTAATTTAATGCAGTGGAAAGAGGTGGAAGAAGACGTTAACTGGGGTATTTTTCTGATGTACGGCGGCGCTATTTGCCTGGGGCTGGCTATGGAAAAAACGGGCGCCGCTAAATGGCTGGCTGAGCAAATCTTAGGTGGTGCGGGGGGGTCTCCCTGGGCGCTTATTTTACCCTTATCTTTTATCTCTTTATTTTTAACCGAGGCTATCAGTAATTCGGCGGTAGTAGCCTTTCTTATGCCCATTGCGATTAGCCTGTCATCAAAGTTTCAACTTGATCCGGTAATTGCTACATTAGTATTAACCATTCCTTCGGGACTAGCATTGGTGCTGCCTATGGGAACTCCGGCTACGGCTATAGCTTTTTCCTCAGGATACATTAAGACTATGGATACAGTAAAAACCGGATTACCGTTAAAAATAATCGCTTGGATATTATTTAATACATTCGTATATTTTTACTGGCCGCTGTTAGGCTTGAAGATATGAGGCGGATAGATTGAAAAAAATATTATTGTTGCTATCAACTACCAGAGAGTCTCCCAAAAGTATAAACACTGCTTTGGAAATTGCGGAAAAGCAAAATGCGGAGCTTTTAGTGCTTTTTATTCTTGATTATGAGCTTTCGCAAAGTATCATAGAAAAGCTGACCGAAGCCGGCTGGATTGGCGGAAAAGCTACTGAAGAATTACACCATGCCATTTTAAAATAATACTTTACCCAGGGAAAAATGAAAATCCGTCATATTGAAAAGGAGGCAAAAGCGCAAGGCATACCGCATCGTTCCATATCCTGCTGGGGAAGATTCGTAGAGGTGGCTTTAAAGGTTATAGAAAGAGAACAGGTTGATTTAATAATTGTTACACGCAGCAAGAGATCGAATCTATCGCGTTTTATTTTCGGCTCCCCGGTAGCAGAGCTTAAAGAACGGGCTGATTGTAAAATTATGATTATAGATGAATAATCTTTAGAAACTATCACAAAACAAGCAATAGGAGAAAATTATGCCGGTTGATTATAAGGCGCTAAAAGCAGGCGGCTTTATGAGACAGAGTCAAAAAGACAATTTTTCCCTGCGGCTAAAAATAGTAGCCGGCAGGGTATTAGCAAACCAATTGCCGAAAATAGCTGAAATTGCCGAAAAATACGGAAAAGGTTATATTCATTTAACCACCCGCCAAGGAATTGAAATTCCGTTTATTAAATTAAAAGACATTGAAGAAGTTAAATCCGAACTTGCCAAAGTTGATTTACACCCAGGCGTATGCGGACCGCGCGTACGCACGATTATAGCCTGTCAGGGCAATACATTATGTCCGCATTCCTGGACTGATGCTGAGGATATCGGAGAAAAAATAGATAGACGTTATTATGGTAAGGTATTGCCGCATAAGTTTAAATTTGCCATTACCGGCTGTATAAACAGTTGCGCTAAACCGCAGGAAAACGATTTCGGCAGTATGGGCGTAACGCTTCCGATATGGGAGGGCGAGGATACCTGTTCGCAATGCGGATTATGCGTAGATGCCTGCCGCTCTAAAGCTGTTTGGATGACCGGTGATAAAGTAGGCTTTGACCGTGATAAATGCAATATGTGCGGCGATTGTATAAAAATTTGTCCGCTTGATTGCTGGGAACCCGCTAAAATAGGTCATACTATATTTGTTGGCGGTAAAATAGGCCGCCGTCCTGAATTGGCTTTTAAATTAGTCGATTTGGTGGATGAGGCGGAATTGTTTAGAATTATGGATGCAACTGTTGATTTTTATATTAAATACGGAAAAGCTGGAGAAAGATTCGGCGATACCTTACACCGTATAGGTTATAAGCAATTCCGTGAAGAAATAAATGTAGCGGCATAAGTAACATAAGTTTATTTGTGGCGTCAGATTCTCAAATCTGACGCCTGCCAGACTGCCGGATTTTTAGAATCCGGCAGTCACAAACTTTAAGCATAAAATTAGGTTCTAAAACCTATTATAACCTGAGTTCGACATAAGAAAAATTAAAATGTTTTTATATATCAGCTAGTTGGTGTTTTGTATAGATTTGATTGACGTAAAATTTTTGTAGAAGAGTGACATATCCCCTCTTGCTGTAGGGGCGGGT